>JAYUXE010000305.1:0-5292 GCA_043753165.1 Archangiaceae bacterium
GAAAGTTGGGGCTGCCAGAGGGAGGACCGCCGGGTTTTCAGCCCCCACCCTGTTGGAAAAGGTGTGGAGAACCTCAACGGGGGAAACCCGCGAGCAAAACGGTCAGGGTTTCTACTGTGTTTTTCGAAGGATCCGACAGCACCTGATCCATCAGAAAACGGGTCGCCTGGCCGACGACGGGGCCGGGCCGGGTGTCGAGGGCGGCCATGATCTGGGCCCCGTCGAGCGCGAGCTGTTTGGGGACGAGGGGGTCGTGGCGGAGCTTTTGGACGCGCGCGAGGTCAACAGGCCGGCCGAGGGCGGCGCAGACGGCGAGCTGCTGGTCGAGCGCGTCGACGCCAGTGTCGCGAATCCAGAGCCGGAAGACCTTGTCGTCGGCGGCGGTGTCGGGCGGCTGCTGGTGGGCAATGAGGCCGGCGGCGCGCTTGATCGAGTGGGTGGGGAGCTTCAGCCGTTCGAGCGCGGCCTGGGGCTTCGGGGCGGCGGCGAGCAGCACGGCGAAGCGAACTTCGAGGTCGGGCGCAGCAGCGGCGGCCTGCTCGAGCTGGCCGGCTTCGGGAAGAAACGCGTCGAGCAGCCCGGTGGACTTCAGCAGGTTCAAGCCGCGCAGCGCGTTGGGCGAGAGAAGAATTTTTTGCAGCTCTTCGCGGACGCGCTCGATGGCGACCTTCTTGAAGATCGAGAGCGTGGGGGCGATGGCGGCTTCGGTGAGCGGGTCCAGGGAAAAGTCGAGGACGGTGGCGAAGCGAACAGCGCGGAGGCAGCGAAGGCCGTCTTCGGTGAAACGTTCCAACGCGCTGCGGACGCAGCGAATCGTCCTCGCCTCGAGATCTTTGTGGCCTTCGAAGGGGTCGACCAGGCGCTGGGTGAACGGGTCGAGCGCCATCGCGTTGATGGTGAAGTCCCTGCGGGCGAGGTCGGCTTCGATGTCGGTGTGGAACTCGACGGTCTCGGGGCGGCGGCCGTCGACGTAGTCGCCTTCGCTGCGAAAGGTGGTGACCTCGATGTGCTCATCGCCGACGAGGACGGTGACGGTGCCATGCTGGATGCCGGTGGGGATGACGCGGCGAAACGCCTTCTGCACCTGGGCGGGAAGCGCGCTGCTGGCGATGTCGAAGTCTTTGGGCTTCGCGCCGCGCATCATGTCGCGCACGCAGCCACCGACCAGAAAGGCCTGGTGTCCTGCGGCGTGCAGGGTGCGGACGACCTCGAGGATCGCCTCGGGGATGACGGCGGAATTCAAAGTGACCCCGGTGCGGATCGAACGCACGACCTACGGTTTAGGAAACCATCGCTCTATCCAACTGAGCTACGGGGTCTTTGGCGACGGGCGACCTATATCAGCCCTTGGCGTACGTCATGACCAGGTACATCCAGCACTCGGATGATCCGTCGTTGACGTAGGCATGGGGCACATCGGCGCTGAACTGAATGGCTGCCGCCCACCTGAAGCTCGAGGCGGCCAGAGCTCCAATCGGTGGGGAATTCTACGGGCAGTCGGGAGCGCAGACGTTCGACAGGCAGCTCACGCTGCAGCTGGCTGCGATCTCGGCGGCGGTGAGCGTGAAGCTGCAGTCGTTGAAGAACGAGCAACGCGCTCCGCGACCCATGGGTGCGCACTTGCCGCTGGTGCAGGCGGCGCTGGCGCAGTCGCCGGCGGTCTGGCAGGGCTGACCTGGGCCGTTGAGGCAGGTGTTCGCAGTGGTGCAGAGCTGAAACGCGGGGCACGGCCCGCCACTGCCGCAGACACACTGCTTCGAAGAATTGCAGTTCGGCGCGCGCGCGTTGTCGCACTTCTCGCCGGCGGAATTGCTGCACTCGCAGCGGGCATTGCGGCAGCGGCCCCAGTCGGCGGTGCCGCTGAAACCGCCGCCACAAGTGTCGGACCACACCTGCATTGCGCCTGAGCCGTCGGGGTTCGAGCACGAGACGATCGCGTTCGCGAGGTTGCGGCAGAGGCACGTCGCGCAGCTGCCGGCGATGCAGTCGGTGTTGATGCCATTGCAGTACGCGGGGCCGAACGACTGGCACTCGCGGCAGACGTTTGCAGAACACACATTCGACCGGCACTCGTTGGGCAGGCCGCAGCTCGAGCCATTGACCTTCTTCTGGAAGCACGCGCCGCTGGAGCAGTACTGATCGAAGACGCAGTTCGCGTCGTTGCTGCACGACGCGAGGCACGTGGTCGCAGTGCTGCAGACCTTGCCGGCGCAGTTCGTCATCCCGGGGTCGACCGTGGTGCAGCCGGGGCCGACGCCGGAACAGATGAGGCGCTGATAGTTGACGCTGGCGACCTGGCCCGTGGTGACGTTGGCGTTGGCGCAACTCACCGCGCACGTGGTGCCGGCGCCTACCGGGGTGCAGGCGCCGTTGGTGCAACCGCCTGCCAGGCAGTTCGACAGGTTCGCAAGGCAACCACCGCGCGGGTCGGGCTGACCGTTGGGGACGTTGGCGCAGTTGCCGGCCATGCCGGGGACGTTGCACGCCTGGCAGGTCGAGCAGGCCGATTGAGAGCAGCAGACGCTGTCGACGCAGGTGAGGCCTGCGGTGCAGGTCGATTGGCCGGTGCCCGCGCACGCCTGGCCGAGGCCGGTGAAGGGTTTGCAGTTGGGCGCGTTGCAGGTGTAGGCGGTGGCGCATTCAGCGGTCGCGGTGCAGGTCGTGCGGCAGGCGGTGGCCGAGGCGCAGGCGAAGTTTCCGGGGCACGGGCTGGTCGCGGCGACGGGACATGCCGCGACGGTTCCGTTGCACAGCGCTTCGGTGATTTGCCCTGCGCTGCAGGTCGTCGAGACGCACTTCGTCATCACCGACGAGGGCTTGCACGCACCGAGGTTGCAGGCGCCGGCCTGGCAGCGATCTGGATTCACCGGGCAGAAGTTGTGCGGGTCCGTGCCTGAAGAAACGTTGGCGCAATTTCCGACCGAGCCCCCCACGTTGCACGCGCGGCAATTGGTGCAGGTGGTCGCGGCTTCGTTGCAGCAGACGCCGTCGACGCAGTTGCCGCTCGCGCACTCGGTGCCCAGCGCGCACGTCGTCCCGTTGTTCGCGGCGCCGCCGCCTGTTCCGCCGCCCGCCGAACCGCCCGAGCCGCCACCGATTCCCGAACCACCACCCGTCGCCGCGCCGCCACCGACGCCCGAGCCGCCGCCGGTTCCAGCGCCGCCGCCCGTACCAGCGCCGCCGCCCGTACCAGTGCCGCCGCCCGTACCAGTGCCGCCGCCCTTGCCCGAGCCGCCGCCCTTGCCCGAGCCGCCGCCACTTCCGGAGCCGAGCTCACAGAGGTGCGCGGCGCTGCAGAATTGCCCGGTCGGACAGTTTTCATCCGTGCTGCAGGGAGCGCCGGCGGTCGACGGAAAACATCCAGGCGCCGCAAAGACGAACCACACCCAGCCACGCACGCGAAGTCCGCATGCGCGAGTGATACCCCATCTCTCGGGTCAGCGACGCCACTCGAGCGGCACGGCGTCGAAGCTCGCGCGGCGTTCGAGGTCACGCAGATCTTCTTTGGCGCGTTCGAGCGCGCCGCGGTTCGACTCGAGGCGCGCGAGGGCACGTTCGTATTCGGGGTTGACGGTCTGGATGCAGGTCGCGAACGGGTTGACGGCGACGGGCGGCTGCACCGGGCCCACGTAGCCGCGAACACCGCGCGGGCCGACAGCGACGCGGGCGCCGTAGACGACGGGCGGCACGTAGGCGCCGTAGACCGCGCCGCACGCGTAGATGGGGCCGACGGGAAGGCCCTGGGGATCTTCGACGCGGCGGCGATCGGCCGAGATTTCGTCTTCGAGCGAACGGATCTTCTCGCGGGCGGTTCGAAATTGTCCGCGCCAATACTGTTCGGCGTTGCTGGGCACCGACGGGTCCGTGTCGAGCGCCTGTTTCTTCTGTTCGATCGCAACGACGGGAATCGGGGGCGCCTTGCCCATCTCGGAAATGGGCTCGCCCTCGGTGGCGAAGACGGTGGCGCCCTGGGGGATCGAGGCCGCGTTGTCCGTGTAGTGCGTGGTGCCGGCTTTATCGACCCAGCGGTAGACGGACTGGGCGAAGGCGGGCGTTGCGAGCAGAAGAAGAACGAGTGCGCGTTTCACGTCACGCATTCTACGGCCGGCGGGTGCGGAAGAGCCAGACGGCGGAGACCACGAGGAAGGTGGCGGTGCCGAGGAAGACGGGCAGCAGATCCTCGAACGAATGGACGAGCACGTGCTGGACGCCGACCCAGAGCATCAGCGTCAAGCCACCGACGAGCGACAGGATCTCGCTGCCCCGATCGCGCCGGAAGACGAGGATCGCCGCGAGAAGGTTGAGGACGCCGACGAGTCCGTACAGCAGCACTGTTGCGCGGAGGTGATCCCACGGAACCGCAGAGGGCAGCAGGTCTGGAGCGACCGCCAGCACCCCGCATCCCCCTGCCCCGCTGAGCGCGACCAGCCCGTGGATGAGCGCGAGAAACCGGCAGTAATGGATCTCGTACGCGCGCATCGCAGCTCGAATTCTTGCACCGACAGGGCATCCACAGGTGTCAGAGAATTCGTACAGATCGAGCGCGACACGAGTTGTTGTAGAAAGTGACGCGTCGGGTGTCGAAAGGGGCCGAGATGAACAACGCTTTGCGCAGTGCCGTGTCGCGGTTCGCGTACCCGGTCTTGATCTCGTGGCCGTTGCTGGTGGGCATGGTCGCTCTGACCTGGTTCCCGGCTTCCGCGGATCCGATCATGAGGAAGGTGCTCGAGGTTGGAATCTTCCTCGTGTGCGCGGTGCCGGTGGTCTGCGCGCTGCTCGTGCTCGAGAAGAAGATGCCGTTCTGGGCCGACCGCGGGCCGACACCCGAGGAAAAGCGAAACGACCTGACGCACCTGGGCATGTGCTGGTTTCTGGTGGTGCCGATTGCTCAGGCGCTGACCGGCGTGATCGTGACGATGCTGCTCGCCGAGGTGATCGCGCAGCTCGGGCCGTCGCTGTGGCCGACACAGTGGCCGCTGCTGTTTCAGGTCGGGCTCGCGATCGTCGTCGCCGAGTTCTTTCAATACTGGGGTCACCGGTTCGGCCACGAGACGGAGATCGGCTGGCGGCTGCACTCGGTGCACCATGGGCCGCACCACTTGTACTGGCTGAACTCGACCCGCTTTCACGCGTTGGATCAGATCGTCAAGATCACGGTGCAGACGCTGCCGTTGATTCTGCTGGGCTGCACGCCGCAGGTCTTCCTCGTCTTCGGAGCCTTCACGTCGATTCACGGGTGGGTGCAGCACTCGAACGTGGCGTACCGCACGCGCGGCTTCGACCTGGTGTTGG
>JAYUXE010000306.1:0-11605 GCA_043753165.1 Archangiaceae bacterium
TCGGTGATCCTGCTGGGGGCGGTGGGGCTGCTCGTGCTCTTCGGAGTCGGGATGTTCGCGTCGAGCTACCTCGACTCGGGCCCACGCGCGCCCGAGAAGATAACCCCCGGGGCGATCGAGCCGGCCGCGCCTCCCCCCGAAGGCGGCGAGCTGTCCGACCGCATTCGCACCTTCTTCATGAAGGGTGACGTCGAAGAGTGCATGAACCGGCACCTCGGCAAAGAGTCGCGCGTCGAAGGTCTGCTCGAGGTCGAGCTTCGCCCCGACGGCACGTCGACCAATGGCGAGGCCCGCACCGAGCCGCACAACGCCGGCGTCGCGCTGTGCGTGCAGCAGAAGTTCGCGCGGGGCTTTTCTTTCGCAGGTGACGTGCACCGGGCGTCGTACACCTTCAACGCCCGGTGGGATTCTGGCCGGCTGGTGATGGGGCAGAACGTGACTTCCGCCAAGAAGTGAAGCGCGTCGCGCTCGCCATCGTGGTGCTCGCGCTCGCGTTCGCAGGGGCGATCGCCGTTCGCAGCTGGCGCTTCGCGGTCTCTCAGCTTCACCCGCCGCGGCTCGCCGTGCCCAAAGACCCACCTGTTGCGGGCCTGACCCACGTCGAGTTCGCCGAGCCCAACGGCATCGTGCTGCGCGGCTGGTGGGTGCCTTCGAAGAACCAGGCGGCGATCATCCTGCTGCACGGCTTCGGCAACAACCGCGCGCAGATGCTGCCCGAGCTCGAGATCCTCGCGAAGCATGGCTACGGCGTGCTCGCCTTCGATCTACCCGGCCACGGCACGAGCACCGGCGACCTCGTCACCTGGGGCGACCGCGAGCAGATGTCGCTCGTCACCGCGATCACCTTCGTCAGCCACCTGCCCGGGGTCGACCGCGAACGCATCGGGGCCCTTGGCTTCTCGATGGGTGGGAGCACCGTCGTCGAGGTCGCCGCCGTCGACCCGCGCCTCAAGGCCATCGTCGCCACCGGCACCTACACCACGCTCACCGACGAGCTCGACCACGAGGCGAGCAAGTGGGGCCTGCTGAGCCAGATCCCCATGAAGAAGGCGATGCAGGTCAACGGGGTGGCGGTCGATCAGGTTCACCCCATCGACGTGATCTGCAAAATCTCACCGCGGCCGGTGCTGCTCATCGACGGCACCGACGACGTCAGCACCCCCGTCGAGATGGAATCCCGGCTGTTCGCCGCCGCCTGCGAGCCGAAGGACTTGTGGCTCGTGAAAGGGGCCCACCATGGGGACTACGCCCGCATCGACGGCCCCGAATACGAACGCCGGCTGGTCTTCCTGTTCGATTCGGCGCTGGTGAAATAAGGTTGAGCGCTCCCTCATGGCTGATGCGCAAAAAGCGAAGACGGGTTTGACCCGCTTCGGCAAATACACCCTGATCGATCGGATCGCCGTCGGCGGCATGGCCGAGATCTTCCTCGCGCGCCAGGCGGGCCTCGAAGGCTTCGAGAAGACGATCGTCATCAAGCGCATCCGCCCGCATCTGTCGAAGCAGGCGAGCTTCGTGAAGATGTTCCTGAACGAGGCGAAGCTGGCCGCGCAGCTGAACCACCCGAACATCGTGCAGATCTACGACCTCGGTAAGATCTCCGAGTCGTACTTCATCGCGATGGAATACATCTTCGGGCGCGACATGCGTCGCATCATCCCGAAGGCCGACAGCATGGGGATCCCCTTTCCCATGGTGTACGCGCTGAAGATCGCCAGCTCGGTGTGTGAAGGCCTCTACTACGCGCACCAGAAGGTCGACCTGTACGGGAACCCGCTGAACATCGTTCACCGCGATGTGACGCCCGAGAACATCTTCGTGTCGTTCGACGGCACGGTGAAGGTGCTCGACTTCGGCATCGCAAAGGCCGCGAACCAGATCGAGCAGACGCGCGCGGGTGAGATCAAAGGGAAGCTCTCGTACATGAGCCCCGAGCAGTGCATGGGGAAGCCGCTGGACTGCAGGTCTGACCTCTTCTCGCTGGGCACGGTGCTCTACGAGTGGCTCACCGGGTTCAAGCTCTTCACCGGCGACAGCGAGGTCGCGATTCTCAAGTCGATCACCGAAGGGAAGATCTACGCGCCCAGCTATTTCAAGGCCGACATTCCCGAGGCGGTCGAAGCGATTCTGATGCGCGCGCTCGAGAAAGACCGCGACCGCCGGTACCAGACCGCGTGGGACATGCAGTACGACCTGGATCAGTTCCTCAGCCAGTACGAGTTCACGCCCAGCAACATCCACCTTTCCAACTTCCTCAAGCAGCTCTTCAACGACGAGCTCGAGGAAGAAAAGTCACGGCTCGCCGACGCGCCGCGCCCCACGCCCGAAGAGGTGCTGGACGAGGCAGAAGAGATCATCTCGTCCGTCGAGGCGATCTCGGCCGGCGCCGAAGTGCCCGGCGGGCCCAGCAACGGAGCGAACCTCACCGTTCCCCTCGGCCCCAAAGAGATGGAAGCCCTCAGCGGCATCGCCCGCCGAAACAACGTCAGCGTGTCGAGCCTCGTTCGCGACATCGTCGGCAACTGGCTCAAATACCGCTAACCGCGAGCGGAACGGTTCGTGCCTAACAGTCCGGCGTGAGTCCATGCCCCGGAACATGAGTGCCATTGCCCAGGTGTTTGCGCCCGAGCCACTGGGTGCTGCTGAACCCCACCGGGTGAAATCGGACCTTCCGACCCTCGCCACCCAGGAAGTCGAACGGTTCATTCGCGGCCGAAGGTGGATGTGGTTGTTCGTCGGCATCATGATGGCCGGCTACCTGCCCATCGACTGGCTGCTGCAGGTGAACCTGAAGGTGATGGTGCCCCTGCGGCTGTTCGGCGCTGCGTTCTTTTTTTCCGTCGCGTACCTGTCGCGGCGGGCGGCGATTGGGACGCTGCGGGTGCTGGTGATGGTCTGCGGAGGCATGCTGTCGGTGCTCATCGTGGCGAGCATCGTCGGCAGCGGCGGCATCGACAGCCCGTTCGTCATCGCGTTGCTCGTCGTGCCGTTCGTGTTCACGATGATGATGCCGGTCGAGCCCACGGCGACGCTGCTGGTCGGGCTCACGAACATGGCCGCAGGTTGCGTCATCTATGCGCAGAGCCCCAGGTCGCTGATGGTCTGGGTGTCGATGTCGCTGGTCGTCGCCGCCTTCGCGTTCTTTCACGCGCGCAGAGAACGTTCGGCCATGGTCAGCCAGATCAGCCGCGCGCTCGAATACGGCCGCGTCACCCAGCAACTGGACCAGAGTGAGCAGCGCCGTGAACGGTCAGAGAAGCTCGCGATTCTCGGCCAGCTGTCCGCGTCGATTGCGCACGAGATCAACAACCCGCTGGCCTACGCCCGCACCAACCTGCAGTTTGCGACCGAAGAGCTGGGCTCGGCTGCCATCGACCCCGAGGTGAAGTCGGCCCTGGCCGAGAGCCTCACCGGCCTCAGCCGCGTCGAACAGGTGATCAAAGATCTCAAGGGCCTGTCGCACGACGCGCCGGTGAAGAAGGTGCCCGTCGACGTCTCGCGCTTCGTCACGCCCGCGGTACGCATCGCGCAGATCCGCGCGGGCAGCATGGTGAAGCTCGACATCGAGCAGACCCCGAACCTTCCCACCGTGCTCGCCCACGAAGGTCGGCTCACCCAGGTGCTGGTCAACCTGCTGGTCAACGCAATCGACGCGGTGGAAGACGTGAAGGGGTGCGTGAAGCTGCGCATCTCGGCCGAGCCGGGGCACGTGCGTTTCTCGGTTCAAGACAATGGCCCCGGCATCGCGCCCGAGGTCCTGCCGCGGCTCTTCAACGCGTTCATCACCACCAAAGAGCTCGGCAAGGGCACTGGCATGGGCCTGATGCTCTGCCACGAGTACGTCACCCACTCGGGCGGCACGCTGACCGCTGCGAACAACCCTTCAGGCGGTGCGCGCTTCGACGTCCTGCTTTGCACGCCGGCATAGAAACAAGTCGGACGCGTGGCCTTCGGTGTGCGGGTCGTGCACCGCGCGCATCGTCTTCCCGTCGCGAAGCAGGAAGGCGAAGTCGACGACACAGGTGTCGTCCGAAGGGTCGGGATCCCGCGACCACATCAAGAACTTCACCTCGCGCTCGCCAGCGCGGCTGCCTTCGCAAGTGCACGCTTCTTCGAAGGTCTCGCGAACGCAGTCGGGCTCGAAGATGGCAGCACCGCCGGGGCGGGTGTGAACGAACGCGGTCTTCGCGGCGAGCAGCAGAGCGGTAGCGGGCCGTCAAGTGCAGCGCGTTGTTGCCCGCGCCGCTGCCGAGCTCGAGCAGGGTGGTCGCATCGGGCACGGCTTCCTCGAACAGCCTTCGGTATGCACCCGCGTCCTCGGCGTGATCCGCGCGGGGGTCGATCAAGTCGTACCAGGGGGTCAGCTGCCCGTAGAGCAGCGGCTTCACGCCCGACCGGGACGCGTCTTCCACTGCCGCTTCGTCGGCTTCGCCAGGCCTGCGCGGCCGTGCCACCGAAGATCGCTGACGGCACCCACGCCGTCATTGCCGCGCACCTGAAGCGCCGCGCTGTCGGCCATCGGCACGCATTCCAGCGTCACCAGCCACTCGTCGCCATCGGCTGGGCGCATCGTCATCACGCCGTGCAGGCCGGCGGTCGACACGTTCACCGAACAGTCGGGCCGGACAGGAAGAGGAGGCGGCACCTGCTGCAGTCGCAACGGCGGCAGACAGAAGGGAACATGCAGCGCGGGGTCGTCGACTTCGGCTTTCGGCTCGACGTCGTCGCTCACCAGGAACATCAGCGACGCGACGAAGGTGATACCGCTCGAGGCAAGGAAGAGCATCACGTCCGGGGGCATGGCCAGCCATGACACCCGGGATTTCGAATAAGTTCCAGTGGCTGATACACGCTTGTTCCAGATGCCGCGGATCAAGCTGGTTCTCGAGTACGACGGCACCCACTACGTGGGCTGGCAGCTGCAACCCAACGGCCCTTCGATTCAGGGCCGGCTGATGCGGGCGCTGCACGAGCTGCTGGGTTCCTCGGTCGACGTGTATGCCGCAGGAAGAACCGACTCGGGGGTTCATGCGCGCGGGCAAGTGGCGGTGTTCGACTCGCCGCTGAATCTTCCGTTACGGGCGTACTGGATGGGGCTCAATGGGCTCTTGCCCGACGACGTGGCGGTGGTGAAGGCGGAAGAGGTCGACCCGGCATTCGACCCGCGGCGGTGGGCGACGGGCAAGCGGTACCAGTACCGAATCAGCAACCTGCGCGCGCGTTCGCCGCTGCGGCGGCTGTCGCATTGGGAAATCTTTCAGCCGCTGGACCTCGAAGCCATGCGGGCGGGCGCGCAACACCTGCTGGGCAAGCACGACTTCACCAGCTTCCGCGCCGCCGAATGCGAGGCGAAGCACCCGGTTCGCACCATCACGCGCGTCGACTTCAGCGGCTCCGTTGGCGACGAGATCGTCTTCACCGTCGAAGGCACCGCCTTCCTCCGCCACATGGTGCGGAACCTCATCGGCACGCTGGTCAACGTGGGCCGCAGCAAGCACCCGGCGGCGTGGGTGAAGGAAGTGCTCGAGGCGAAGACGCGCGAGCACGCCGGTGTGACGGCGCCTCCGCACGGCCTCACCCTGGCCGAGGTCTTCTACGCGACACCGCCGGGACCAAACGCGAAGGACCAGGAAGATTGAGCTACGGTCGCCGCGCGTGAGCGAAAAGAAAGGCAAACCGCTGGCACGGCTCGAGGCGAAGGCCCGCCAGCTGATGTTGATGATCGGCTTCGGCTTCCTTGCCTATACGGGCGGCACCATCCTCTCGGTGATGTTGATGAACCGGCTCAACAACCGGCTCGCCGCCGCTGACAACCGGTTCCTCACGTTTGCCGTGATCGTGGTGGTGGGGCAGCTGTGGATCCTGTTCGTGTTGCCCGCGCTGATCCACCTGGCCTCGCGTTTCCTCGATCTGCCGATCTGGCGTGCCTCAATCATCGGCGCGCTCACCGGCACTTTTTTCAACGCCTCGATTCGCATCGTCAGCAACGGCATCGAGACGACCTTCGCCGAGCCCGTTCAAAACCTCGTCTGGGCGGGCTGCACGATCTCGGGTGTGTTCTTCAGCGTCTGGGCGGGCAGGCGGGGCAGGGTGTGGGCCGAGGCGCGGCAGAAGATTGCCGACGCGGCGGCCGAGGCGCGAAAGACCCAGTACGACCAGTTCCTCGCCGAATCGACCGAGCTCGCGAACCGCCGGGACGCCGCGCGACAGGCCGCGGTCGAGCCGTTGGTGCCCCCGGCGGATCCCAAACCGGGCGCTTGAAAACCCGCCTGGTCGTCGCGTCGCCCGACGGCTAGTTGGACATCGCCTTCTTGAACGTCAGCGCCTCGCCCGCGACGTCGGCTTCGATGCGATCGCCGGCCAGGAAGCTACCCGCCAGAATCTTCAACGCCAGCGGGTCCTGCACGTACTTCTGAATCGCCCGCTTCAACGGCCGGGCCCCGTACGTCGGGTCGTAGCCCGCATCGGCGAGGAAGGCCTTCGCCTTCTCGGTGAGCGTGATCGACAGCCGCTTGTCGGCGAGAAGCTTCTGCAAGCGCGTCAGCTGCAGCCCCACGACCTGGGCGATGTCTTCCTTCTTCAGCGGCTCGAAGATCACCATTTCGTCGACGCGGTTCAAGAACTCGGGGCGGAAGGCTTCCTTCAGTGCGTCCATCACCTGGCCGCGCACCTTCTCGTCGAGCTTCCCCGCTTTGCCGACCAGCGCGTCCTGCAACGCCTGTGACCCGATGTTGCTCGTCATGATCAGCACGGTGTTGCGGAAGTCGACCGTGCGGCCCTGGCTGTCGGTCAGCCGGCCTTCGTCGAGGATCTGCAACAAAATGTTGAAGACGTCGTGGTGCGCCTTTTCAATCTCGTCGAAGAGCACCACCGAATACGGCCGCCGGCGCACCGCTTCCGTCAGCTGACCGCCCTCGTCGTATCCAACGTACCCGGGAGGAGCGCCCACCAGCCGCGAGACGCTGTGCTTTTCCATGTACTCGGACATGTCGATGCGGATCATGGCCTGGTCGGAATCGAACAAGAAGTCGGCCAGCGCCTTCGCCGTCTCTGTCTTTCCCACGCCCGTGGGCCCGAGAAAGATGAATGAGCCAATGGGGCGGTTGGGATCCTGCAGCCCACTGCGCGCGCGGCGCACCGCGTTCGAGACCGCTTCGATGGCGGGCCGCTGGCCGACCACGCGTTGGCCCAGACGGTCTTCCATCAGAATCAGCTTCTGCATCTCGGCCTCGAGCAGCTTCGACACCGGGATCCCCGTCCACTTGGCGATCACCTGCGCGATGTCTTCGGCGTCGACCTCTTCCTTCAGGAACCGCTTCTTCTTCTGCAGCTCGGCGAGCTTCGACGTGTGCTGGTTGAGCTCTTTCTCGAGCGAAGGCAACACCCCGAACTTGAGCTCGGCCGCGCGGTTCAGCTCGCCTTTGCGTTCGGCGGTCGCCATGTCGTTGCGCGCCTGCTCGACTTTTTCCTTCACACCGCGAATGCCTGCGATCTGCACCTTCTCGGTTTCCCAGTGCGCCTTCAGCGCCGTGAACTGCTCGTTCAGGTCGGCCGATTCCTTCTCGATCACGTGCAGGCGTTCGCGCGAGTGCGAGTCGGTTTCCTTCTTCAGGCCCTGACGTTCGATCTCGAGCTGCATCACCCGGCGGCGCACGTCGTCGATCTCGTTCGGCATCGAATCGATCTCGATGCGCAGCCGGCTCGCTGCCTCGTCGATGAGGTCGATCGCCTTGTCGGGAAGGAAACGGTCGGCGATGTAGCGCTGCGACAGCGTGGCCGCGGCGATCAACGCCGAGTCCTGAATGTGCACGCCGTGGTGGACCTCGTACCGTTCTTTCAACCCGCGCAGGATGCTGATCGTGTCGGGCACGGTCGGTTCGCCCACCAGCACGGGCTGAAACCGACGTTCCAGCGCGGCGTCCTTCTCGATGTGCTTGCGGTACTCGTCGAGCGTCGTGGCCCCGATGCAGTGCAGCTCGCCCCGCGCGAGGGCCGGCTTCAACATGTTGCCGGCGTCCATCGAGCCTTCGGCCTTGCCGGCTCCGACGATCGTGTGGAGCTCGTCGATGAAGACGATGATCTCACCCTGCGCCGACGTGATCTCCTTCAGCACTGCCTTGAGCCTTTCTTCGAACTCGCCGCGGAACTTCGCGCCAGCGACCATCGCCGAAAGGTCCAGCGAGATGAGCTTCTTGCGCTTCAGGCTCTCGGGCACGTCGCCGTCGACCATGCGGCGCGCGAGGCCTTCGACGATCGCCGTCTTGCCGACGCCGGGCTCTCCGATGAGCACGGGGTTGTTCTTGGTGCGGCGCGAGAGCACCTGAATCGTGCGGCGAATCTCTTCGTCCCGGCCGATGACGGGGTCGAGCTTCGAGCTGCGCGCCGCTTCGGTGAGGTCGCGCCCGTACTTCTCCAGCGCGCGGTAGCTTCCTTCGGGATCCTGGCTCGTCACCCGGCCGCCACCGCGCACTTCCTTCAGGCCTGCCAGCACCCGGTCGCGCGTGATCCCCGAGCTCTTGAAGGCCTCGCCGATCAGGCCCTTGTCCGCGCTCAGCGAGAGCAGCAGGTGCTCGCTGCTGGTGAAGTCGTCTTTGAGCTTCTTCGCCTCGTCTTCCGCCCGGTCGAAGGTGGTGAGGAGCCGCTGCGAAAGGGTCGCTCCGGCGCCGCCGTTGATGGTCGGGAGCTTCGCCAGCGCCTCGTCGATGCGGCCGCCCAGCAGCTTCACGTCGACGCCAATCTTCTGCAGCATCGGCACGACGATGCCGTCTTCCTGCGACAGCAACGCGCGGGCGAGGTGCTCAGGCTCGTAGTTCGGATGGTTCGCGCGCCGCGCCAGCGACTGGCCTTCCTGAATCGCTTCTTGCGCCTTGATCGTGAACTTTTCCATTCGCATGCCGCAAACCTAAGTCCCAAAACCCACAGGGCAACCGCTTGTCGCACTGCGTCATAAACGTCGAAAACGACTGTCGATTTGCGGGGGGCCGACCTTGTTGCCGCTGAGTGAATCGCGTAAGAGCCGCGACGCTTTTGCTCGGGGGGTCCTGGACCTTGGAATCACACGGCGGCTATTTGTGCCCATATGAGGACGTCGACGTCGCGTGGCTGCAGAGGCTCGCGCGTCAGGCGATCGAAGCCGACGGCCAGCTGGCCGACGACTGTGGGCTGCTCGTCAGTGTTCTGCCCGGGGTCAAGATTGCCCGCTTCGCGTTCGATGGCGCCCATACCTACGGCCGCAACGGCGCTCGCTGGTACTTGAGCCACCACGCCTTCGCCAAACGCCTGTCTGAGCACCTGTCGCTGGTCGTGCACGCGTACGTCTTCGACCCCGACGAGCTCGAGCAGGTCGTGAGCTACGCCAACGGCCGCAAGGTCGGAGGTGAGTCGCTGCGGTACGAAGACGCCGAGCTGCCCGATGACGACGAAGAGTCGTCGTTCGAGAAGCTGAAGAACAAGTGGCCGATGGGGCACCTGGCCCGCGTCTTCGGGGTCGACCGCGAAGCGCTGTTGCGCATGCCGCGCGAGACGACCGCGTTGATCGACCTGACCTTAGACGCGCCCGCGCAGCCGCTGTGGCGCCTGTTTCCCGGCCTCGCAGTGCCCGGCCGTCAGCTCGACTTCGCCCCCGCGCGCTAGTGCGGTTCGCGATTGCCGCGCTGCTGCTGTGCCTTGGCTGCAAGAGCCCGGCGCCCGCGGTTGCGCCTGCGGCCGACCTGCGCACCGTCGAGCTGAGCACCCAGGGCGGCGACGCGACGTCCGCGCTGATCATCGCGCTGCACGGCCGTGGCGGCTCGCCCGACGAGCTGGTCGAGCTGTGGCGCGGCTTCCCGGGCCGGGCGCAAATCGTTCTGCCGCAGGGGCCCATTCCCTACGGGCCCGGCTTCGCGTGGTTCAACTGGCCGAAGGGCATCGACGAAGCCCAGATGGCGGCCGAGATTTCTCCGTCTGAGGCGGTGCTCTGGCGCGCGATTGAGACGACCGCGAAGGGCCGCAAAGTGATCGTGATGGGCTTCTCGCAAGGCGCCGTGATGTCCTTCTTGTTGGCCGCGCGTCACCCGGACGACATCCGCCTCGCGGTGCCCGTCGCCGGGGCGCTGCCGTCGAACCTTCAGCCCACCACGAAGTCCGCGCCCGTCTTCGCGATGCACGGCGCAGACGACGACGTGATTCCGCTGAAGTGGGGCAGGGCGGCGGTCGAAGGCTTTCGACGCGCCGGCGCGAACGTCGAGCTTCGCGAATACGCCGGCGTCAAACACACCATCTCGCCGCAGATGCGCGACGAGATGTTCAAGCGCGTCGCCCAGCTAATCGAAAAGGACTAGCAGGCACGCCTGCCCTTCACTTGGGCAGGATGACGGTGTCGATGACGTGGATCACGCCGTTCGACGCTTCGATGTCGGTCTTCGTCACGGCCGCACCGTCGACCATCACCTTGCCGTCCTTGTTTCCAAGCGTGAACGACTTGCCCGACACGGTCTTGACCTTCGCGCCGTCCTTCATCTTCACCACGTCCGCCGCCATTACCTTGCCGGGAACCACGTGGTAGGTGAGCACCGCAGCGAGCTTCTTCTTGTCCTTGAGCAGCGCGTCGAGGTCTGCCTTCGGGATCTTGGCGAACGCCGCGTCCGTCGGAGCGAACACCGTGAACGGGCCCTTGCCCTTCAAGGTGTCGATCAACCCGGCCTCGGTCAGGGCGGTGGCGAGGGTCTTGAAATCGCCCGCGGCCACTGCCGTGTCGACGATGTCCTTCGATTCAGCAGGGGCGGCGAATGCAACGGAAGACGCGAGCGCAACGGTCAGCATCAGACGGTTCATGCATAATCCTTGTATAGGGTTTGACGGCGCGCTTGAGTAACCTGCGCCAAGACGTCGCGCACGAGATTTCGTAGAGCGCGGCCCGCACGCCGTCGGTCGACTGGTCCGAATGGAAAAATTCCCATCAGGTTATCCCTCCGAAGTGAGGGCGTCGAACCCGAAAGAAATCGAAGCGGTGTTGAAGGGGGTCGATGGCCTGGCGCCGGACGCGCTCGATGCGTTGCCGTTCGGGATGATTCAACTCGACGTCAAGGGGAACATTCTTTCGTTCAACAAGACCGAGGCCGCGCTGGCGCGCCTCAACCAGCAACGGCAAATCGGAAAGAACTTCTTCGAAGAGGTCGCGCCTTGCACGCGCGTCAAAGAGTTCTACGGCGTCTTCGCCAGTGGGGTCGCGAGGAAGAGCCTGTACGAAACGTTCGGCTTCGTCTTCAAGTTCGAGCACGGGTGGCGCAACGTCGCGGTGACCTTGATGTACAGCCAGGTCAACCAGGCGGTCTGGGTGCTGGTCTCGCAGGCCGAAGGCAAGTAGCACCCCAGGGAGGCGTCGAAGGCACTGTGATGAAGAAAATGGCTGGAGCGCTGCTGTTGGCTTCGGGAATTCCGGTCGGAGCCTTTTGTGCGTTTGCGGGGCTTATGTTCGCAGGCGGCCACAGCCAGCAGCAGCGCGACGAGGGCGAGCTCTACCTGCTCGGCGCGCTCGGCTGTCTCGTCGCGGTGGCAGTCGGGGCGGTGTTGCTGTTTCGCAAGCCCCCCGCTTCAGGTCGGCTCTGAACGGTCGGCCGCTTCGACC
>JAYUXE010000307.1:0-2175 GCA_043753165.1 Archangiaceae bacterium
GCGCTGTCTCGCGATTTTCCCCACGACGTGCAGGTGGCGCTCGCCCGCGCACGCGCGTTCGTCTCGCAAGAAAGGTACGGCGAGGCCGAAGCGCCGCTGCTGCACGCGCTGCGGCTCAACCCCGGTGACCCAGAGGCCATCAAGGCGCTGGCGGTGCTCGCGATGCGCAGGGGTGAGATGGCGAAGGCCCGCGCGCTGGTGAACCAGGTGCTTCGCGTCGACCCGTTCGATGGTGAGGCGCAGCAGATTCAGGCCGAGCTCGATGCGGGCGGCGAGGTGCTGCCGCCCGAGAGCATTCCCCTGCTCAACGACTTCACCGAACGGCTCGTGAAGCAGCTGGTGGCGCAGTCGACGCCGCACCTGCTGCAGAAAGACCAGCTGCTGGTGCGAATGGGGAAGGGCGGCGTCGGGCGGCTCGACCTGAAGTCGCTGTACCGCGGCTTCCTCGATGGCGCCAAGTCGCTGGACACCGCGGTCGAGATTCTCGCGCGCGAGCTGGCCGAAAGGTCACTCGGCATTCCCGCGGGGCGTCTGCCGCTGCTCGCCACCGTGCTGCCCGTGCTGCGCGACCCGTCTTTCCTCGACCGCGCCGTCGGAGCCGCCCACCGCGAAGGCCCCGCCGGCCTTCATGTCTTCTTCACGCTCAAAGACCCCGAGCTCGTCCGCTACATCCCCGAAGGCGTCGTGCGCTCGCACCGGCTGACCCTCGAAGAGCTCGACGCCGCGGCGTGGAAGAACCTCGGCGTCGAACCGCCCCAGCTGCGGCCCATCGCGCTCGAGGCCGGAACGCTGCGCCTTTCCGACGCAAGCACCGGCCTGTGGGCGATTGCCGCCGGCGATGGACACGACGCC
Source organism: Archangiaceae bacterium (assembly GCA_043753165.1). Taxonomy (GTDB): domain Bacteria; phylum Myxococcota; class Myxococcia; order Myxococcales; family Myxococcaceae; genus JAGSPQ01. Next base: position 853 of record JAYUXE010000307.1, read on the forward strand.
GCCCGGCTGTTGTCGCCGACGCACCAGAAGTACCTGGAAGACCGGTTGGGGCAGACCCCGCTGCGCGTGTACCTGGGCCTGCGCGAGCTGGTGCTTTTGTGCCGGCAGGACGACGCCGTGAATTCCGAGCAGCTCAAGGGGCTCGAGGCATCGGCCGACGGAATCGGTGGCGCGTTCAGCTACGCCGCCGGCCGGCTCACGCGGCTCGACGACTGGGCCTAGCGTCGGTGGCGGGCGAGCATCTTCACCACCGCCATGCGTGAAAGCCCGGCGGTGCGGGCGCCGGCCGAGAGGTTGTCTCCGCAGTCGGCGAGCAGCGCGTCCAGGTAGCGGCGCTCGAAGTCGTCGACCAGCGCTTCTTTCTGCTCGAGAAAAGGAATCGCGAGCGTGGCGGGGCGGGCGGCCGTCATCGCTGCGGGCCGCGCGGCATCGATGGGCGCAGCGCTCGCGAGCCACCGTTCGACCGCGTTTCGAAGCTCGCGCACGTTGCCCGGCCAGCTGTGCTCGGCGAAGCGCGCCAACGTCGCCGCATCGAGCTTCCCCGCGCGCGACCCCGCCAGGTGCTGCACCAGCAGCGCGATGTCTTCGCGGCGGTCGCGCAGCGGCGGCACTTCGACCCTCAACACCGACAGCCGGTTGAAGAGGTCGGCCCGAAACGCGCCCTTGTTCACTTCTTCCTCGAGTGACCGATGGGTCGCCGCGAGAATCCGCACGTCCACCGCGATGGGGTTCCGGCCCCCGAGGCGCATCACCTCACGCCGTTCGAGCACGCGCAGAAGCCGCGGCTGAAGCTCCAGCGGCAGCTCGCCGATTTCGTCGAGGAAGACCGTGCCGCCGTTGGCGCGCTCGAACACCCCGGGATGCGCCGCGTGGGCCCGCTTGAACCAGGGCTTCGGCGACCAGCTCTTTGCCCGTGCGTGTCTCGCCGGTAATCAGCACCGTCGCGTCCGAACGGGCGAACGTCTCGAGCTGCGCGAACAGCTCGCGCATCGCCACGCTCTGCCCCCACAGCGGCCCGAAGTGGGTCTCGCGGCTGACAGGCAGCTCGATGGCTTCGTTCACCACGGTGAACTGCAGCTCGGTCGCTCGGAGCGCCAGCCGCGCGCTCTGCTCGAGAAAAGCGTCGACCACGCGGACCCCGTTCAACACCGTGCCGTTCTTGCTGCCGAGGTCACGCACCCGGAAGCCTGCGGGGTCCAGCGAAATTTCCAGGTGGTGGCCCGAGACCTAAGGGTCCGTCAGCACCAGGTCATTTCCTTCCACCCCAACGGGATGGAGCCGGGCTGGAAGCCCACCTTCGACGGCGGCCAGCTGCAGCTGGGA
>JAYUXE010000308.1:0-2175 GCA_043753165.1 Archangiaceae bacterium
GCCACGGCCTGTCGAATCGCCTGCGATGTTTCCAGCAACCGTTCGAGCCGGCTCGCGGTGAGGCGTTGGTACCGGCTGATTTTCGCGAGCGACTCGAGCTCTTCCAGATCCTTCTCGACCAGCGTCGACAGCCCGCGCTCGCGCTTCACCAGCGTCGCGAAGTCCTTCGCCGACACCAGCCGGCTGACGCGATCTTCGCGGCTCAACCGGTACAGCGACTTGAGCCGCGGCCCCAGGGCCTTCTCTTTTTCCGCCGCCGCCTCGTGCGCGTTCGCCTCTTCCTGCCGCAACCCTTCGGCCTGAAGGCTTAACGTCTTTCCGCTTTTCTCGAGCGCGGCGGCCTTCGTCGCCGAGTCGCGGAAGCGGCGCTCGAACCAGTCGAGGCTCGACAGCAGGTCGGCGCGGTCGGACTTCAGCGAATCGAACAGCGCGCGTTCGGCGTCCAGCTTCTCGTTGAGCTCGGCCTGCTCTTCTTCGACGCCCGCGCCCGGCCGCGCTGCGAGCAGGACGAGCACGAGCCAGGCGGTCATGAACGCAAGAACCTTCGCACGGCCACCAAGCTTCCCGACAACCCCATCGCCACGCCCAACGCGAGGAGCTCAAGCAGCAAGCGCACCGAGACCAGCTTCGACCCGGTGGGCAGCGCGAGAAATGCCACCACCCTGGCCGCTTGCGGAGCGCCCCACGTCGCCAGCGCCCACAACGCCCCGCCCGCGAGCAACGCAGACACGATGCCCTGCACCATGCCTTCGAGAAGAAACGGAGCCCGGACGAAACGGTTGGTGGCGCCGACCAGCTTCTGGATTTCGATCTCTTCGCGGCGCGAATAGATGGCGAGCTGCAACGTCGCGGCGACGACGACGATGGTGGTGAGGAAGACGACCGCGAACGCCACCACGCTCGCGAGCTTCAGACCTTTCGACAAAGCGCCCAGCCGTTCGAGCGCATCGGCCCCGTAGTCCACCGCGTCGACGAAGGGCAGCGCACGCAACGTCTGAGACAACGCCTTCAGCGATTCGGGGTCGCGCGCCTGCGGCGGCAAGGTCACTTCCACCGACCACGGCAGCGGATTTGCGCCGAGCTCGGTCAACGCCTGGCCCTGCGTGCCCAGCTGCTCGGACAAACGGCCCAGCGCTTCGGCCGGGCTCACGACTTTCGTCACGCCGCCCGTGCGTTGTTTGAGTGCGGCCTCGAGCCGGGCGACGTCCTCTGAAGACGTGTTGTCCTTCAGGTAGACGGTGAGCTCGACCTCGCCGCCCAGCGCGGAGACGAGGCCGTCGACCTGGGCGCCCGCGATGCGTGCGAGGCCGAAGCCGACGAGGGCGATCGCGAGCGAAGCAATCGCGACGACGTGAACGAACGGGTCGCGCCACATGCCGCCCAGGGCGGTGCGGGTGAAATAGCTGGCTTTGGCAATCACCTCTGCACCATCAGCAGGGCGGCCTTGGCACCGCGATCTTCCGAGACCAGCGTGCCGCGTTCGAGGCGCAGCGTGCGCTTCTGGTAGCGCTCGATGAGGGACGCGTCGTGGGTCGCCACCACCACGGTCGTGCCGCGCGCGTTCACGTCACACAGCAGATCCATGATCTCGACCGTCAGCGCGGGGTCGAGGTTTCCCGTTGGCTCGTCGGCGAGAAGAATTGCGGGATCATTCACGAGCGCTCGCGCGATGACGACGCGCTGCTGCTCACCCCCCGACAGCTTCGGCGGCAGCACGTTGGCTTTGTGGTCGAGCCCCACGCGCTTCAAGATCTTCAGCGCCTTCTGCCGCACGACGTCGCGCGGCGTGCCGATGACGTCCAACGCGAAACCCACGTTCTCGACGACGGACCTGTTGGGCAGCAGCTTGAAGTCCTGGAACACGACGCCGATGTTGCGCCGCAGGTACGGGATGCCCGACTCGCGCAGCCGCGCCACGTTGCGGCCCGACACCAGCACCTGCCCGCGCGTCGCGCGTTCAGCGAGGAACACCAGCTTGAGCAGCGTCGTCTTGCCGGCCCCTGATGGCCCGGTGAGAAACACGAACTCGCCCTTCTGGATGTCGAGGTTGATGTCCACCAGGGTCGGCGCGTCGTTTCCGAAGGCCTTCGTGACGTGGAACATCTGAATCATCGGCTTGGCTACTTACCAACTTGGCAGGTACGAAGCCGCCTTCCGTGTATCCGACGCGCTACC
>JAYUXE010000309.1:0-5280 GCA_043753165.1 Archangiaceae bacterium
TACCCCTGCTTCGTGAGCAGCGCGGGTGACGCCTTCTTCTTGATTGCACGCGTGTACTCTTCGAGCGCTCCACCCGAATCACCCTGCGCCTCACGCAGCATCGCGAGCGCCACGTTCGGAGCTGGATCATCCGGCATCAACGCATCCGCGCGGCCCAGCGCCGCCTCGGCCCGCTTTCCTTTTCTCAAGGCGCTCGCCGCGCGCCCTTCGAGCAGCGATGCCTTTGCGTTCTTCGGTGAATGGACGAGCCACGATTCCGACAGCTCGAGCGCCGCGTCGTATTCCTTGGCGTCGATCAGCATCTTCGCGGCCGCTTCGTAGTTCGCCTCGGTCGCGTCGGGACTCTTCCCCATCGCCACCAGCAACTTCGCGCGCGGAGCCCCTTCGACGGCCGCCTGGGTCAGCGCCTCGACAGCAGAGAGAGGAGGCCGATTGAGGAACAGCACCGCGCCCGTTGCGATTGCCGCCACCAGAACGCCCGCGGCGATCGCCTTCACCGGCAGCGGCTTCTTCGGGACGACGGGCGCGGCCACGACCGGTTTCGAAGGCTGCTCGACCACAATCAGCTTCGGCCCCGAATCGGGAACCTGCGCGCTGGGCACGGAAGGGTCGGCTTCTCGTGCCCGCCGCAACGTTTGACGCTTGAAGTCCTTGTCGACGGGGAACAGCGCCCCCAGGTAGTCGGCCACTTCTCCGCCCGACGCGACCTGCGCCTCACCACCCACCTGCTCGATCGCGTCGATCAGCTCGACCAGCGACTGGAACCGCGTATTCACGTCGTGCGCGAGCGCCCGCAGACACACGGCCTCGAGCAGCATCGGCACCGCGGGGTCGAAGGCGCGCGGCGGCTTCGGCTTTCCGGCGGCGATCGCCATCACCACTTCTTCCACGCTGCTGCCGGTGAACGGCCGGTGCCCGCACAGCTGCTCGTACAGCATCACGCCCGCGGCGAAGATGTCGGCGCGGTGGTCGACGGGCCGCGCGAGAATCATCTCGGGCGACATGTAGAAGAACTTCCCCTTCAGCGTTCCAGGCTCGGTGCCCGCGCCCCAGTTCGCGGTCTTCGCAACGCCGAAGTCGATCACCTTCACGTCGCCCTGGGCGCCCACGTGAATGTTGTCCGGAGTGAAATCGCGGTGCACCAGCATCAGCGGCTTTCCTTCTTCGTCCGTGGCGTTGTGCGCGGCGTCGAGCCCGCGGCAGGCCTCGCAGAGGATGCGCAGCATGATGCCGGTGGGCACGCGCTTTCCGCTCTCGGCTGCCTTCTCGCGAAGCTCGGCAAAGGTGCGGCCGTCGAGCAGTTCCATCGCGATGAAGGGCTCGCCGGCTTCCTGCCCGAGGTCGATGATGCCGACGACGTTCGGGTGGTGAATCTGCGCGGTGATGCGCGCTTCGTTGAGGAACATGCGCACGATCTGGTTGTCCTTCACCAGGTGCGGCAGCAGGCGCTTGATCGCGACCATGGGCCCGAACTCGCCCGTCTCGGTGATGTGGCGGCCGACGTAGACCTCGGCCATTCCACCCGTGGCGATGCGCGAGGTCAGCCGGTAACGGCCGAACCACATGGGGGATCCGAGGTTCTCCAAGACGGTCGCGGACCATAACCCTAAGCTTCGACGCGAGATGCGGATTCAGGCCCTGCACTGTCCTTCCTGTGGTGCGCCGCTGGACGTCGCCGTTCACGCGCCGCGCGTCACCTGCAGCTATTGCCACGCGGTGTTGATCGTCGAGGCCGAGCGCGTCTCGACGAATCGCGCGCTGACGCCGCCTGCTCAACGCAAGGAAGAAGAGGTCGCGCCGTACCCGGAGCCGGACGTGACGCTGTCGACGTGGGTCGCTCCGAGGTTCGAGCTCAGCTTTCTCGAACAGAACGTTGCCGACGCGCCGCCCGAGGTGTTCGCGGGCATCGAGCTGACGGAACAGCGGTTCGCGCTCGTCTATTTGCGCGTGGTGGACGCAGACGGGCGGGGCATGACCGCGGATCTCGGGCCCGCGTTCGAAGTGCTGAAGGAGTCGCTGGCTTCCGACGCCGACCCGGGCCTCGCTGCGAACCTCGCGCTCGACAAGCTCTGCGAGAAGCCGTTCGCCCACAAGCTCGAGTGCGCCATCGCCCTGTTCGAGCCGCGGCACATGCGCGTCACGCTCTACAATGCGGGCTGCCGGGACGCGTTCCTCTGGGCCAGCAGCGAGCAGGGCCGAAGCATCACGCCCGGCAGTGCGCACGACGCGTTGGAAAAGAAATTTCTGCGCGAGACCCAGGATCATTTTCAAAACCTGCCCCCGATTCATCTCGCCGCGCATGACGTGGTGGTCGCGGCGAGTGCCGGTTTCTGCGGCCGCGGAAAGCAGGGCCATGCCGACGGCGTTCGCGCCCTGCACGACACGTTGAACGCGCAGCTGGGCGAAGAGCCGCTGCGCATCGTCACGCTCGCGAAGAACGCGTACTGGGAAAACTTCCAGGAACACCGCCGCCGCAAGAACGACACGGTGCCGTCGGGGCACGTGAAGCTCGCGGCCGTTCGCGCCGTGCTGCCGCCGCTGGCCGAGGCGATTCCGAAGGGCCACCAGGTGCACACGGTTCGCACCCGCCGCTTCGAGCTCGCGCTGCTGACGAAACCCAACGACGTCTTCCGCCTCGTGCCGCTGCATGGCGATCGCCAGGTGCTGGTGTGGCTGTCTCCGGTGAAGGGCGAGCTCGGCGCGGAGACGTTCGACAAGGCGTGCGCGGCGATTGTCGACCTGCTCGACCGCACGGACTACGGCGACAACGAGAATCCGCGGCGGGCGGGCCGTGACGCGTACGACGCGATCGCGATGAACGCAGCCCAGGTGCGGATGGCGGTGATTCAGCTGTTCGATGCGTTCGAGCGCGTGAAGTACTACCGCGCGGGGTGGAAGCAGCCGCTGGGGCTCGGGCCGCGTGGCGTGCGCGATGGCAGCGGCGGGCAGCAGTTCGACGAGGGCGGCGAGGCGACCGTCAACGAGGGCGCGCGGCTCTTCTTTCCGGGCGGCCTCACCTACGAGAACCAGCACGGCAACGCAGAGTCCTTCGCGACCGTGTGGTCCGGCGGCAAGGCGTCACGGCTCTACGAGGCGTTCACTCAAGCCTGGAAGACGAAGAAGACTGCGCCTGCGCTCGAGAAGCTGGCGCGGGCGGCGATCAGCGATGCGCCCGGTTCCGACTTGTCGGGCCTCGCGCTGGTCACCGGCGTGCCGGCCTGAAAACTAATCGACGTTTCGAAACGTACGGAACGTGCGATCGAAAATCGACAGGGTCGCGCTGTAGTTGCAGTCTCGGCGTTTGTGGTGCTCGTCGTGCACGCGCGGCGTGACGTACCAGTTGAGCAGCGGGACCTTCGCCATCCAGCGCGGGAAGACCTCGTAGCCGCAGTGCGCGACGAGGATGCTGCCCGAGAGAAAGAGGCTCACGACCACCAGCGACACGAGATGAATCGGAATCAGGCACATCGTGATGGGGATGAACGCGAGGATGGCGGTCGACTCGGCCGGATGAAACGCGAGCGCGGTGAGCAGTGTCGGCGGCAGCGACCGGTGATGAACGACGTGCACGTTCTGGTACAGCCACTTGATGTGCAGCGCGCGGTGCAGGCCGTAGAAGTAGAAGTCGAACAGCACGACGTACACGACCACTTCGATCGCGAATGTCTTGAGGTCGGTGGTGAAACCGGCGAACGGCATCAGGCCTTCGCGCACGGCCCAGGTGGCAGCGGCGCCGATCGCCAGACCGATGCCGGCAGTCATCAACGAGTAGTAGAGCTCGTGCCGAAACGTGTTACGCGCCCGCAGGTCCGCGCCGTTGGGGCCCGCTGCATTTTCGGTGATCTGCTGCTGCATGGTTTTGACTGACTCCACACTGGACTCTATACAAACCCTTCGCCCTGACCGCAGCCCCATGCTTACCCGAGGAGCCCCCTGATGTCGCAGTTTGCTGCGGACCCCACGCGCGACCCGCTGGTTCGATTCCAGGTCGAGCTCGAGCCGTTGTTGGGTCAATGGGCGGTGGTCCCGGACGAAGACGGGCTGGACCCCTTGTGGAAGCGGGCGCAGGAAGAGGTGCGCAGCTACACGTTGCGGCCGGCGAAGCGGGTGCGGCCGACGCTGGCAGCGGTCGGGTGGATGTTGTCGCAGCTGGGCCATGCGGCGGCGCCGATTCCGGTCGAAGTGGCGCAGTTCGGAGTGGGGCTCGAGCTGCTGCACACGTTCATGCTGATTCACGACGACGTCGCGGACAACGCGAACGTGCGGCGCGGAAAGGAATCGCTGCACCGGCTGCTGGGCAAAGGTCGATTGGGTGAAGACCTCGCCATCGTCGCGGGCGATCACATGTATGCGCGGGCGATGGAGGCAATGATTACGGCGCCGTCGCCGCATGCGGTCGAGGCGAGCCGGTTCATGCTGCGCGTCTGCCGGCACACCGCCGCGGGCCAGCACCTAGATTTGTCGTTGTCGCGCGCGCCGCTGGAGAAGGTGACGCTGTTTCAGACGCTCAAAGTCGCGCACCTGAAGACGGCGCAGTACGGGTTCGTCGCGCCGTTGGTTTGCGGAGCGATGCTCGGCGGCGCGTCCCAGCAGACGTTGGACGTGCTCTCGAAGATTGGGCGCCTCGTGGGGCTTGCGTACCAGCTGCGCGACGACCTCATCGGCCTGTACGGCGAAGACAAGGTCACGGGCAAAGACGGCGGCGGCGACTTCTTCGAAGGCAAGCGCACGTTCCCCGTCGTCGCAGCGTGGACCCGCGCCGATGATCCGGGCCGCCGCACGCTCGAGAGCCTGTGGAACACGCGCACCGAACAGCAGCTCGCCACCGCACGCCTCGAGGTCGCCCGTTGGGGTGGCGTCGCCGCGTCGCAGCGCATGGTCGACCGGCTCACGCGGACCGCTCGCCGCACGCTCGCGTCCCTCGGCAAGGGCCCGGCCGTCGCGTTCCTCGATGCGATGGTGACGCAGCTCGCGAAGCGCGTTGCGTAGAGCCCGAGGAAGTTGATCGTTCGACAATGATCAATCCCACAATGCGAGGTCAGGCGAGCGCATGCTGCCTTGCCTGCGCGTATCCCCTTTGTTCGACATTCAAAGTCAGTCGTGCAAACCCCCGAGCGTGCTGGAGCTGGGCGAGGTCCCGCGTCCAACCCCGGGCGACGACGAGGTGGTGGTGCGGGTGCAGGCCGCCGCGGCGAGAATTGCGGATCACCACGTGGTGACGGGCAAGCCGTACCTGATTCGGCTCACTGCGTTCGGTGGCCTGCCCCGCCCGAAGAACAA
>JAYUXE010000310.1:0-5277 GCA_043753165.1 Archangiaceae bacterium
CGCGCCGCGCGGTCGAGAAGGACCTGGACGCGAATGCCGCGGCGTTCGAAGCGGCGCTGCCGGGAAAATCGCTGGCGCACTTCGCGTATCCGTATGGGCGGCTGCGGCCCGAACAGAAGGCGCAGCTCGCCGGGCGCTTCGCCAGCATGCGTTCCATCTTTCCCGGCCTTCACCGCGGCAAGGTCGACCTCAGCCTGCTCAAGGGCAACAAGCTCTACTCGCGCGGCAAACACCTCGATCGCGCGCTGCAGCTCATCGATCGCCTCGCCGGCAAAGGCGGCTGGCTGATTCTGTATGCGCACGACGTCAGCGAAAACCCGACCGAGTTCGGGGTTACTCCGAAGGACCTCGAACGGATTCTGCGCGTCACCGCATCCATCGGCGCCGAAATTTCCACTGTGGGGGCAGTGGTTTCCAGCCTGCAGCCCGCTTAACCGCGTCGCTTCTTTTTCCACGGTGCTGTTTGCGCCATGGAAGATGGGTAACGGCTTAGGTTTCGCAGGTCATGGCCAATCGCCTCGCGAAGGAAAGCTCGCCGTACCTGAAGCAGCACCAGGACAACCCGGTCGACTGGTACCCGTGGGGCGCCGAGGCATTGGAACGCGCAAAGGCGGAAGACCGCCCCATTCTGCTCAGCATCGGCTACTCGGCCTGCCACTGGTGCCACGTGATGGCGCACGAGAGCTTCGAGAATCCGCAGACCGCGGCGCTGATGAATCAGCACTTCATCAACGTGAAGGTGGATCGCGAAGAAAGGCCCGACGTCGATCAGCTCTACCAGGGCGTCGTACAGCTGATGGGGCGCGGCGGCGGCTGGCCGCTGACGGTGTTCCTCACGCCCGACCTGCGCCCCTTCTACGGCGGCACGTACTTTCCCCCCGAGAATCGGCACGGGCTTCCTGCGTTCACGCTGCTGCTCGAAGGGTTGCACGACGCGTACGCGAACAAGCGGGCGGACATCGAAGAGCAGGCGAAGAACTTCAAGGCGGGCCTCGCGCAGTACGCCGCGACGGGGCTGGACGCGAAGCCGACGTCGCTCGTGGCGGCCGACATCGCCGACAGCGCGCGGTTGCTCGCCGGCATCATCGACCCGGTGAACGGTGGTTTTGGAAAGCGGCCGCCAAAGTTTCCGAACCCGATGAACCTGGCGTTGATGCTGCGCGGATACCGGCGGTCGGGTGAGAAGCCGATGCTCGACGGCGTGCTGCTGACCCTCGAGAAGATGGCGCGCGGCGGAATCTACGATCAGCTGGGCGGTGGCTTCTCACGCTACAGCGTCGACGAACGTTGGGCCGTGCCGCACTTCGAGAAGATGCTGTACGACAACGCGCAGCTGCTTCACCTGTACTCCGAAGCCCAGCAGCTGCAGCCGCGGCCGCTGTGGAAGAAGGTGGTCGAAGAGACGATCGAGTACCTGCAGCGCGAGATGGTGTCGCCCGACGGCGCGTTCTACGCAGCGCAGGACGCGGACAGCGAAGGCGAAGAAGGGAAGTTCTTCGCGTGGACGCCGAAAGGGCTCGAGGAAGCGCTTGGCGCGGACGACGCGAAGAAGGCCGCCGCACACTTCGGTGTGACGGAAAGTGGCAACTTCGAGCACGGCACCACGGTGCTGTCGATGGTGACGGAAGACGGGCCGCCGGAGATCCGCAAGAGGCTGTTCGACGCGCGGGCGAAGCGGGTGCCTCCGGGGCGCGACGACAAGGTGTTGCTCGGCTGGAATGGGCTGATGTTGCGCGGGCTGGCACTGGCGTCGCGCGTGTTCGATCGGCCCGAGTGGGCGGCGATGGCGGTGAAGGCGGCCGACTTTCTGCTCGCGAAGCTGCGGCGGGAAGACGGCACGTTGTTTCGCGCGTGGCAGGGCGGGGCGCCGAAGCACGTGGGCATGCTCGAGGACTACGGCGATTTCGTCTCGGGGTTGTGCGCGCTGTACGAGGCGACGTTCGACGCGAAGTACCTCGAGGCGGCCGAGTCGCTGGCCGACGTGGCGGTGAAGCTGTTCTGGGACGACGCGAAGCAGGCGTACCTCGCGGCGCCGCACGGCCAGGCGGACCTGCTGGTGCCGACGTATGCGCTGCACGACAACGCGTTTCCGTCGGGGGCGTCGACACTGACGGAAGGGCACGTGGCCATCGCGGCGCTCACCGGTCGCGTGCGGCACCTCGACCAGGCGCGGAGATACCTGGAACGCATGCGAAGTGAGTGCCTCGAGAACCCGATGGGGTACGGGCATCTGATGCTCGCGGCCGATGCGCTGCTCGACGGCGCGGCGGACCTGACGGTGATCGATACCCGCGCGCTCGTCGCGGTGACGGCGCAGGTGTTCAGCCCGACCGTGCACGTTGCGTTTCATTCGTCGGCGATGCCGCCGCCCGCCGTGCTGGCCGAAACTCTGGCTGGGAAGACGCGCGCGGGCGCGTACCTGTGCCGCAACTTCAGCTGCCAGGCGCCGGTCGATTCCGCAGCAGAGGTCGAAGCGCTGCTGAAGGGGCTTTCATGAACCAGGACGCGGAACACCTGAAGCTGCTGGCAATCTTCCACTACGTGGTCGCGGGGCTCGGCGCGTTGTTCGCGTGCATTCCCATCGTCCACCTCGTGATTGGAATCATGATGGTGAACGGGAAGCTCGGCGACGGGGCGAAGCCTCCACCGCCCGAGCTCGGGTGGGTCTTCATCGGGATTGCGGTGATGGCGATGCTGCTCGGCTGGGCGAGCGCCGCGGGTCTCGCTTACGCCGGCCGCTGTCTGGCGCAGCGGAAGCGGTACACGTTCTGCCTGGTGATGGCCGGCATCATCTGCTTCCTGTGCTCGCCGTTCGGCACCGTGCTCGGCGTATTCACGATCATCGTGCTGATGCGGCCTGGCGTGAAAGTGATGTTCGGTCAGCCCGTGACCTGAAACCGCAGCTCGCCTTCATGATCCCAGCTGCGCAGGTGGCCCTTGTCGCGAAGGGCCTGCACGAGGTCCAGCGCCCACGGCGCTTCCGGGAACTCCAACGTCACTTCGATTGCCGCCTCGGCTTGCTCGAGGCTGAAGCCGTTCGGCAGCGCACGAAGCTGCGTGAGGGCGAGGCCTTCGTAGGGAAGAAGGGGACGCACCCCAGTCACCCCGAGCGAAGTCGAGGGATGGGCCGCCTCGGCCGCTCGGGCCGGGGGTGTGCCGGTCTCTGCGGATGCCCGTCCCTCGACGGCTCTCGGGACGAACGGTGGCCCGCCGTCGGCCGCCTGGGGAAGAGGTCGTCTGGATGTCGGCCCCTCGACTTCGCCGGGGGATACTGGTTTTCCCGCGGCACCCCGGACGAATTCCGCCAGCTGTTCCCGCGACGCCGCGTGCGGCAGAAGCTCGGCCGCGAATTCCGTCACGGTGAGGAACCGCTTCGACGGCTCTCGCCGCAGTGCACGCATCACCGCGTCGCCCACAGGACTGCCGGGCGACTCGACCTCGCATGCGAGCACGCGGTTCATCGTGTCGAGATCGCTGCGCCCTTCGAACAGCCGGCGCCCGGTGATGAGCTCCCACACCACGACGGCGAGCGCGAACTGGTCGCTGCGCGAGTCGAGCTTCTCGCCGGCCGCCTGCTCGGGCGACATGTACGCGAACTTCCCGCGCAGCGCCTCGTCGTCGCGCGCGAACCGGCCGGCCGCCTTCGCCACGCCAAAGTCGATCAGCTTCACTTCACCGCCGAACGACACCAGCACGTTGTGCGGCGAGACATCCGCATGCACCACGCGCAGCGATCGCCCCTGCGCATCGACCGCGTCGTGCGCCGCTGCGAGGCCCCCCGCGACATCGGCCGCGATCCGGCAGGCGAGAGACAGCGCCATCGGCCCGCGCATCAGCTTGCGCAGGTCGACCCCATCGACGCGTTCCATCAGCAGGTACCACGCGCCCTCGACATCGCCGAGCTCGAGGATCCGCACCACGTTCGGGTGGTTCAACCGCGCCTGAATGCGCGCCTCTTCGAGAAACAGGTCGAGGAACTCGGTGTTGTCCGCCAGGTGCGGAAGAATTCGTTTGAGCACCAACGGTTCCCCCGCGTCGCCATCGCGCACGAGGAACACCTCACCCATGCCGCCGACTGCGAGGCGCTGAACGAGCTCGAACCGGCCGAACCGGCTCACTGAACCTTGAGCACCTTGATCTGCCCAATCAGCGGAGTGATCTCTGCGCTTCCTTCTTCCCCCACCTGAAAGTGCGACGCGTTCGCCACCGCCTGGCCAAACGTCGGGTCGAGCTGCGTCCACTCACCGACGAACGCTTCGACCCACTCGTGCCAGTACAGCGCCGGGACGTTGTCGTCGTTCATCATGTACACGACGCCATCGACCCGTTTGGCCGGAATGCCCGAGGCGCGAAGCAGCGCGGTGGTCAGCAGTGCGTGCTCGGTGCAGTCGCCGCGCATCTTCCGCAGCGCATCGGTCGCGCGGTCGGACGAGCTGCCGTAGTCCTTCACCATGTTCTGCCCGACCCATGCGGAAATCTTAAGCGCCGACGCGTAGGCATCTTTCTCGGTGCCGAGAATCTTCTTCGCCAGCGCGACGATTTCCGGGTGGTCCGCTTCCACTGCGAGCGTCGACTTCAGGTTCGTACCGCCGTTCGGGTCGACCAGCGGCCGCTGCAGCTTCTTGGGCTTCACCGGCAACGCCGTAATCGTGATCTCCGTCTGGTTGCCCGTCGTCTTGTACTTCTGGCGGTACGTGTCCTTGCGGAAGCTCTCGGGCAGGCCGGTGACGACCATCTTCATCTCGCCGGGGACTTCACGCGACACGGGCGACGGCGGGTTCGGCAGGGTGATGCGCGTGAGCCCGAAGACCTCGACGGTGTCGGTGTTCGGCCGCTTCGCCATTTCCTCCGACTCGGCCACCGCCTTCATGCTCTCGCCAAAAGAGACCTCGAGAATGCGGCCTTCTTTGTCGACCCACGCGGTGGTCGGCACTTTTTCTTTCTCGGACAGCGTGACGGCGACCTGCGTCTCGACCTTCACGCCGCCCATCATCTTCGTTTCCCTACCCTTGAACTCGGTGACGACCCCGTAGTTGTCGAGGTCCATCGCGTCGGTGATGGTGCCCACGACTTTGAGCCCGCGCTTGATCGCGACGCGCACCTGGTCGGCGTCTTCGATGACTTCCAGCGACGGCTTGCGGGTGAGCACTTCGTTGGGCACGCCGGGCCGCTTGCGCAAGATGCGAAGCCCGGTGACGGTGTTGGTGGCCTCGAGCGTCTGATCTCCGCCGTCGCCCGCTTGCTCGACGGTGAAGCTCAGCAGCTTGCCGCCCGGCT
>JAYUXE010000311.1:0-5270 GCA_043753165.1 Archangiaceae bacterium
TCGAAGCGCTTCGATGCGTTCAACACGCTGATGGTGGGGCTCGAGGAACCGGCGGCTCCACTGCTCGGCCTTGCGCAGGTGAAGCGCCTCACCGAACGGCTCACCGCACTGAAGGCGAACGGCGTGCTGTCCGTCGCGAGCGTCACGAACGTCGAGTCGATTCACGAAGGCGAAGACGGCTCGCTCGAGACCGAGCTGCTCGTCGCCAGGCTCCCCGATGACAAGGCGGCGCTCGACGCGCTGGCGGCCAGGATTTCCGATGACGCACAGGTCTCCGGATCGCTGATCAGCCGCGACCAGCTGGGCTACCTCGTCATCCTTCGGGCAGACCCCCGCCGCGATGCAGGCGAGCTCGCCCGGGCAATTCGGGCAGTGGTCGAGGAAGAGAAGGGCTCGCTGCGGGCGACGTACTTCGGGGCGCCGTTCTTCCAGGCGTACGTCTTTCGCGCGCTGCCCGTGTGGCTGGGGCCGCTGGCACTCGGCCTCTTCTTCGCGGTGCTCGCGTTCTTCGTTCGCGATCTGCGAGTCATCTTTTCGACGCTGCTGCTGTCGGGTGTCGCGATGGTGGTCTGGCTCGCGCTCGTTCGCGTCGCAGGGCTGGCGCTGATTCAGCCAATGGCACTCGTGGTCTTCGTCCTCGCGTGTCTCTCGTTCTCGCGCGATCGGCGGCCGTCGCTGTTGCTCGCGGCGATGGCGGTCGGCTCGTTGATCGCAGGCCAGCCGATTCTCGCCCTTGCGGCGGTGGCGATTGCCGCAGTTGGTGGGTTGTCGTCCTCCCTTCAGTCAGCCCCCGAGAAGTGGAACCTCAGGGACGTGAGACCGCGGCATTTCTTTCTCAGCCGAAACGCTCAGGCCTCGCTGCTGCTCGCCGCGGGCGTCGTCGCGCTCGGCCTGGTCGCAAAGAACGTGCGCTTCCACGCCACGCCGCAAACCATCTTCTCGCCCACCGACGACGTCGGCACCGCGCTGTCGTTCTTCGATCGCCACCTCGGCGGATCCGACGTGATCCAGATCTCCTTCCGCGGAGACCTGCGAGACCCGGCGATCGCCGGGCGGCTGTTGCGTCTGACCGATCTGCTCGAAGGCCCGGATGCATTCAATGACGTGCGCGCCGTCGCCCCGGTGCTCGGCTTTCTGAGCCACGGCTTCGGCGGAGTGCACCGCATTCCGGCCTCGCGCGAATCGCTGAACAACCTCTGGTTTTTTCTCGAAGGCCGGCCCGACGTCCGCAACCTCGTCTCGGAAGCGCGGGACGAAGCGATGGTCGTGCTGCGCGTGCCGTCGACGCTGCCCCGGCCCATCGCAACCCTCACGCCTCTCATCGACGCTGCCATCACCGGCTCGCTGAAACAGGGCAGGGCGTCGACGAAGCTGCGCTTCACCGCGCTCGCGCAAACGTACGCGCTGCCGACGACGCGCCTCGACGAAGCACTGGACGCGCCGTTGCCCGACGTCCGGCCCGCGGTGAACGCCGCCCTGAAGAAGTGGCTCACCTCGGGCGACTCGCCGTTTCAGCCGACGGAGGATCAGTGGGCCCAGCTCGAGCCCGTGCTCGACGACCCCGCGAAGCTCGCCACCGTGGCGACCCGGCTCGACGCCGAGAACGCAGCCGCGCTGGTGTCGAGCCTCACCGCGCACCTTCACGACCTTCGACTGAACCTGCAGGCGATGGCGTTGGTCGACCGCGTGTGGGATCGCGCCACGCCACCAGCCGCCCGCATGCGTGCCCAGGGAATCTTCGCCGATGGCCTCGACCCGCACACCGCCGATGGGTCGACTGCGATCATCACGGTCTCTGGGCTGCCGATCGTGGCTGCGCAGATTTCGCACGATCTGCTCGCGGCGCTCTGGCGAACGCTGGCGATCCTGCTCGTTGCGGGCGGAGCGATCACCCGCAGCCCCCGCGCGCTGCTCGAAGCCGCGCTGGCGACCGCCGCCACGCTCGCGTTCAGCCTCGGGGTGGATCCTTCGTCGCTGCCGATTTTCCTGCTGCCGCCGCTGGCCGCGTTTCTCGTCTCGGGCGGTCAGCGAATTCCGGCCGCCTTCTGCCTCGCGTTCGGCGCCGCCGCAGCCGCGCTGCTGCTCTCGGGCGTCCTGCCAATCTCTCGCATCGGCGCCGCGCTGGCCGTTGGGCTCGTCGCGGTGGCACTCATGCAGGTGGTTTCGTGGCGAGCAGCTTCTTCGGCGCCTTGAGCCGCCACGCGCGCTCGAGCCGGAACTTTGCTTCCGTCTTCGTCAGCTTCGGCAGCCGCGCCAACACGGCCGGCCAACCTTCGTAGTGCGGTGTGACGAAGTACACCTTTGACGCCTGCGCAACCAGCAGCTGCTGCTCGTCGAGGTTCTCGAGCACGAAGACCACCGTCTCGCCGTCCTCCTTCAACCGCGCGAACATCTTTTTGCGCACCTTCAGCGAAGGGGTGCCGTAGCACGGCTCGACGGCGACTTCGGGCAAGGCGAGCCCCAGCTTGCAGAGCTGCGCCCAGGTCATCCGATCGTCGGTTCGTTGGGCGGTGGCTGCTGCCTCGACGGCGGGTCACCAATCGGAACAAGCGGCGGATCTTTCGGCGACACGGGCTCGCGCATCGGCGGCGGAGGAACGGCGGGGGGCTGAGGCAGCGGCGGCGGAACAGCCGGGGGGGACGGCTGAGGGGCAGGCGCGGGATCAGGCGGGGGGGTCGGCTCGGGCATGGGTCACTTCCTCTGTTTGGCGGCCGGCTTCTTCTTCGGCGACGCCTTCTTCGCGTCTGCGTCGGCCATGCCAATCAGCGCGACCCGCTTCTTCGGCGCCTGCGCGCGATAGCTCTCATTCATCCACGTCTTGAGCAGCTCGACCGGTACGTCATCGCCGGGTCCGAACCGCACGCTCACTCAGCCGCTCTTGCCGAGGCCATATTCCGTGGGCGTGGCGAAAGGCATCATCAGCGCCATTGCGCTCGAGCTCGGCAGCTTGAACGAAGCCTTCAGCGGCTCACCTTCCACGCTCAGGTAGCCGAACGTCTTGTCCTTCACCGCCACGTCCAGGTGGCCTGGCCAGAGACTCCTGGTGTGGGCGCCGGGGTAGCCAAGGCCGTGGTTCCGCAGCCGCTTCATTTCTACCGGGTACGACGAAGAGCTGCTCGAGCTTCGGCAGGCGCGCCAACACGGCCGCGCTCGGCATGAAATCGAGCTGCACCGAGGTCCAATGGCTGGGCACCTCGCCGAGGGCCTCGAGGTCAGCGGCGTACCGAAATGCGCCGACCTCGCGAAGCTGAGCCAGCGACGGGCTGGTCAACAGCGCCGCCAGATCGGTGCGCTTGAGTGCTGGGGGCAGCTCGAGCTTCCGCACGGTGCTCCAGGCGGGGTGGCCGGCGAGCGCGGCCGCAGCCTTTCCCATGCTGACGGCGACCGGCATTCCGCGCTCGAAGCGAACGCCCATCGACGGAAAAGGCGCGCCGAAGGTCTTGTTCGACGCGAGCTTCGCGCGCAGTTGCCGTTCACGGCGGCGCATCTCGTTCGTGGCTTTGCCCTGGGCCCGGGCGATCTGCAGCACGATGAACTCGCCGCGCACATCTGCGCCTTCTGTCAGCGCGTCGGCAAGGACCAACCGCGCCGCATCGTCTTCCGGGGCGGCCCACACCGTGGCGAAGAGGGCGTCCAGGGACGCGTCAGCAGCGACTTTTTTCGAAGGCTTCTTCCGAGCAGGTGACACCTTGGGAATCATACGGTGGCCGGGGTCGAACGCTCGTGGGCAGCTTCCGGCTGCTCCTGGTGTCTGCGGTCAGGTGAATTTGAACAATGTGGCCGGCGTTATAAGGAGCAGAGCCCATGACCCACCCCATCCGTATGGTTGCAGCCGCTGTCGTCCTCGTCGGCGCCGCTGCGCTCGCCGAAGAGCCGAAGTGGGAAACGCTGCAGTCGACGCCGATCACCGTCAAAGTCCGCGACCGCGCGACGGGTGGCGTGAAGGAAGTCTGGGCTGAAGGCGACATCAAAGGTGACGTCAGCGACATTCAGGACGTCCTCACCGACACCACGCGCTTCACCAAGTACATGCCGTACATGACCGAGGCCCGCGAGCTGCCGCCGCGCGATGCCGACGGCGCGATGTACATCTACCTGCGCCTCGACATGCCGGTGCTCTCGCCGCGCGACTTCATCCACAAGGTCTACATCGACAAGGACTCGCGCAAGGAATGGGCGAAGGGCGTCTACGCAAGCCACTGGCACGCGATGCCGTCGAAGTTGCCGGCCGTCGACGGCGTCGTTCGCCTCGTCATCTCGGAAGGCTCGTGGGTCGTCTCGCCGCTTCCCAACGGCAGGGCGCACCTCGTCTACAAGTTCAGCGCGGATCCAGGCGGCAACATCCCCGGCATCTTCCGCAACTCGAACAACGTGAAGGGCCCCGTCGAGACGTTCGCCTCTGTCGAACGGGAAGCCGCCATGCGCGCCGCGAAACGGAAGGCAACGCCGGACGCCGGGTAGCGCGCCTACTTCTTTGACTCCAGCGACTCGATGCTCACCGCGTCGGCGAAGCTGATCATCTGCGTGCCGCCGCCGGTCGAAATCAAAACGCCCTGCGTCGTCTCGGTCACCACCTCACCCATCCACGTCACGCCCGATTTCAGCTTCGCGCGCACCAGCGAGCCCTTGCGGTAGCCGGTCGACGGGCCCGCAGGGGCAGGGGCAGGAGGCGGCGCGGTCAGCGGCGCGGTCACGGTTCCCGGCACGCCCACCTGTGAATGTCCGTCTTCCGGGGTCAGCGTGTGCTCGGCCAGATCGCGCCCCGCGTACTCGCGCAGCTTCTCTTCGCCCGCAGCCGACATCTCGCGGCGCTCGTCGCGATCATCCGCCGTCTCGGCCTTCGCGACCTGTGCGTCGACGTCGTACCGCGTGGTGCCTTCGACGTAGTCGGCCTTGAACGGAAACAGGTCAGTGCCGCGGTGGGCCGCACGGAAGTTGAAGCGCGCGCGCATCAGCCCCATCGCTGGGTTCACTTCGACGAAGTACACGAGCCCCGGGGCGAGGTCCGCCACCAGCGCGTCCGCCGCCTCCGAGTAGACGAAGAATTTCTGCTTCCCCGGCGGGCGCAGCACCGAGAAGTGGCCGCCGGCGATCGCCGTGCCGAGGAAGTTCTGCTGGTCATCGATGACGTGCGCGCGCACCGCCCACCCGAAGGCCGAACTCCGAACGAACACCACCAGCGCGCGATCTACAGGCGCCTGCAGCGGCCGATTCGCGTCGACCTCGCGCATGTACTTCGGCACCGATGCACAGCCGGCGCTCAAGCCCAC
>JAYUXE010000312.1:0-2164 GCA_043753165.1 Archangiaceae bacterium
TCGTTGAGCAGCTTCGCTTCGGGGCCGGCTTCGGTAGAGGCCGTGGCGACGAGCTCGTCTTCGTTTCCATGGCGTTCGGGGCGCAGGCGGCGCGATTCGTCGATCGCCAGCGACGTCGCGACGGCCTTGAGCCACGCCATGATTGCGCCGCGGCCGGTGTACTTCGCGAGCCGGGGGCCCCCACTTCCATCGCCGACGAGCACGCGGTGGCGCACCTGTTGTTCGATTTCTTCGGACTGGAGTGCTTCGAAGCGGCCCATCACTCCGCGAACGGCGCGCACGAGTCGGCGGTCGAGCTCTTTCGTGGCGACGGGATCATTCTTGAGCGTGGCAAACGCGAGCAGCAGATCAGCCGGGTTGATCGCGTCGGTGCCGCCGGCCTCTTCTGCGCGCCGTTTCAGCTGCACCACGAACGCGTCGAGCGCGACGTCGACGCCTGGAAGCGCGAGCGCTGCGCCCTTCGCCAACGTGATCCACGCGTCGCCGCTCACACCGGCAGCCTAACGGAGCGTGTGGGTGCGAAGTCCAAGTATCCGCAACCGCGGCGTAGCTCCACGGTGGGGGCAGGTAGGACGTCGAATTGCAGAGGATTCCCGCACAGAATCACGGCCTTCGACGTCCTCCAGGCCAAAGTACCTTCATCGTTCTCAGGGAGCTTCATCATGGCTTACACGATTCAGCGCGGTGACACGCTCGGGGTGCTTGCCCGGAAGTTCAACACCACCGTCGACGCGTTGGTTCAAGCGAATGGAATCAAGAACAAGAACCTGATTCTCACCGGCGCGAAGCTGATCATCCCCGGGCAGCAGGATGACTTCGGCAAGAAGCCAAAAACGATCGAAGAGAAGACGGGCTCACAGCCGCGCCACGACCCCGCGAAGGCCGCCGTCGCAACGGAAGACGAAGTGACGAACGGCGCGACCCGCCGCGCGCAGACCGAATGGAAAGACCAGACGGGCCGCACCTTCCCCAGCCGTGATGGCGTCCCCGTCTTCAACCAGGGCGACGGCGAGTGGGGCGGCGATCGGCTGGGCAACAAGAAGACCATCAGCGCCGCGGGCTGCGCGATCAGCGCGTGCGCGATGGCCGTCAGCAAGATGAGCGGGGAGACCATCACCCCGGGCGAGATGGACAAGCACCTCGATCGCAAGGGCGCGTACAGCGGCGACAACGTCGTCTTCGGTGAAGTCGGTAACGCGGCGAAGTCGAACCCGCCCGTCGTCTCGACACGACAGCACAGGTTCTCGGTGGCCAACATCGACAAGGAGCTCGCTGCGGGCCGGCCCGTCGTCATCGGCGTCGACTACAAAAAGGGCTCGGGCACCGACCACTGGATGTGCGTCACCGGCAAGAACACGGACGGCACGTACAACGTGAATGACCCCGCCGGCGGAAACACCATCAAGATGCGCGTCGAGAACGGCGAGCTTCGCGCGGTCAACGGCAAGCCGTACCGCTTCACGGGCGACGCGGTGACTTTCTCGGGCGGCAATCCGGCGAAGGGGCCTCCGCAGTCGACGACGACGGGGGGCACCACCACCGAAGCCACGACGCCGCCGCGCACGGGCAAGGGTTTCAATCTGACGAAAGAGCTGTCGAGCGCCGACTCGGTGCTGTCGGTTGCGATTGGAAATGCGGAAGGCAATCGCACCGTCGACGGGCGGAAGACGAAGTCGTACGGCAGCCACACGGACCCGGGCAACGGGAAGACGAACCTCGGCAACTTCTCGTACCAGGCGTACCAGAACCCGAACGTGAAGACGCCCGAGCAGGCCGACCAGGCGCAGCTGGGCGTGCTGCGTTCCTTCCAGCCGAAATACGAAGCGGCGTGCCGGAAGGCGGGAATCGACCCGAACAACCCGCGGCTGCAGGCGGCGTTCTTCGACCTCGCGAATCAGTGCTCTCCGAAGATTTTCGAGCGCTTCCTCGCGCGCCTGCCGCAGACGATGGCGGGCAAACCCATCACCACCGAGAACCTCATCGCCGCGCGCCACAACGCGCTGTTCGACGACAACGGCAAGTTCACCGCGACGGGCCTCAAGAACCCGTCGAAGGCGCTGGCAGATCAGACCCGCCGCATGCGCGCCATCGAAGCCGTGCTCGTTCGCAACGGGTACTGAGCAGGGGATTCACAACACGCAGCCCGGTGTCGCCGCTGCGGGTG
>JAYUXE010000313.1:0-2164 GCA_043753165.1 Archangiaceae bacterium
CCGCGTCGACGCCCCGGGCTTCCCGGGTGATCTCTGGAAGCATCTTCACCGCGTCAGCGATCGCGATGCCTTCTTCGGTGAGCCGCTTGAGGCGCTTGAGCACGTCGATGTCGGCCGACGTGTACGTGCGGTAGCCGCCTGGCGATCGCGGCGGCTTGAGGACGCCGTAACGCCTTTCCCAGGCGCGGATGAGCCCCTCTTTCACGCCGCTCATCTCGGCGGCCATCTGGATGCGAAAGGTGGGCTCGTTCAACGTCGTGGATTCGGAGTGGCGAGCACTGCCGCCAGCCGCCACAACTTCCGGCGGGTGGGCAGCGACACGCGTTGGGTGAAGATGTCGTAGTCGCGTTCTTCGATGACCTCGAGAATGCCGCCGTAGATCGACGACATCAAGCGCACGACGCGCTGCGAGCCGAAGCCGCGCAGGTACGGGACACCCGCCAGCGCCGACGAGTACAGCGTGCGGGCGCGCGCGATCTGCATCTGCAGGAAATGGCGAACGCGATCGTCGACGACGCCGGTGCGCAGATCGTCTTCCGACAGGCCGTGCGCCGACAGCTCGTCTTGCGGCAGGTAGACGCGGCCCATCGCGAGGTCTTCTTTCACGTCGCGCAGAATGTTCGTCACCTGCATCGCCTTGCCGAGGTCGGCCGCGTGAACGAGCGCCGTGGGATCCGTCGTGCCCAGCAGCGGCGCCATCATCAGGCCCACGGTGCCGGCGACGCGGTAGCAATACAGATCGAGCTCGGCCCAGCTGGCGTACCGCTTCTTCGTCAGGTCCATCTCCATCCCCGCGACGAGATCGAGAAAGGGCTGCTGCACGAGGCCGAAGCGTTCGGCCGCATCGAGGAAGGCGACGAGCTCGTGCTCGGGCCAGGGCGCGAGGGGCGCCACCGTGCCGCGAACGAACAGCGAATACAGCAGCCCGCGCGCCTGGTCGAGCAGCCCGGGCAGCAGCGCAGGGTCGGTCTCTGACTGGTCGACGAGATCGTCGAGCCGCCGGCAGAAGGCGTAGATGGCGAAGGCGCCGCGGCGTCGGGCCCCGAACAGGGCGACCGAGGAAAAATAGAAGCTCTTCGCGTGGTGGCGCGTGACCTCGCGTGCAGAGGCATACCCTGCGAGGACGATCGGGCTCACGCGACCTTCGCCTTCGCCATTCCGGCCTGGGCGAGCACGGCATCGACCGCGAAGCCGGCCGAGATCATCACCGTCGGCACGCCCGTGCCCGGCTGGGCCGAGGCGCCGCACCAGTACAGGTTCTTCAAGTCCGGATCCGCGACGCGCGGGCGGAAGGGGCCCAGTTGCATGAAGTTCTGCGCGAGGCCGAAGTTCGAGCCGCGCTCGAGGAAGTGGTCGGCCTGCCAGTCATCGGGGGTGATCACCTTTTCGACTTCGATCAGCGGCTCGAGCTCGCCATAGCCTTCTTCCTTCAGGCGGGCGAGCACGCTGGCGCGCACCTTCGGGGCCTCGACCTTCCAGTCGATCAAACCCGCGGTGATTGGAGGAACCGGCACCAGCACCTGCAGCGCGTCTTTTCCTTCCGGAGCGAACGCGCTTTCCGTCTGCGCCGGCGAGTTCACGTAGAAGCTCACGTCGTCCGGCACGCGGCCCGCTTCGAAGATGTCGTTGAAGCTGCCTTTGAAGTCGCGGCCGAAGAAGACGTTGTGGTGCAGGAGCTTCGGGATGCGCTGCTTCATGCCCAGGTAGAGCATCAGGCCCGACGAGGTGAAGCGCGCCTTTGCGACCTTCGCGCTGCGGCGTTCGGCGATTGCGGGGGGCAGCAGGTGCTTCACCGCGTGGGCGTAGTCGGCGTTGCAAATGACGGCGTCGGCGCGGCGTTCGGTGCCGTCGTCGAGCTCGACTCCGACCGCGCGCCCATTTTCGGCCAGCACGCGCTTCACCCCCAGGCCCAGGTTCAGCTTCACCCCTTCGAGCCGGCAGACCTCGGCGAGCGCGAGGGGAATCGCGTGCATTCCCCCCTTCGGAAACCAGATGCCGTGAACCGCTTCGGTGTACGGCAGCAGGGCGAACACCGCGGGCGCGTCGTAGGGCGAGACGCCCAGGTACATCGTCTGAAAGCTCAGCGCCTGCTTGAGACGATCGTCCTTGAAGTACTTCGAGACGTGCGACCAGAGCTTGCTGAGCGCACCCACGCGGACGATCT
>JAYUXE010000314.1:0-2163 GCA_043753165.1 Archangiaceae bacterium
TACCCGTCGGCGCTGAACTCGATCGACGCTTTGTCGCCCTCTTCTCTGCCGTCCACCGGCACCGAAAATCTTCCATCGCGGGAATCGACCAGCGTCGAGTCGACGGTGAATTGGCTCAGCGCCTCGCCCGTTCGCGCATCGACCACCCGCCCGGTCAACACCGGCTTCGAGACGAGCACCAGCCGAAGCGCCTGCGGGCCGGTGAACTTCTTCGTCTTCGAGGTCGCGAGCGCGGTGGCGGCGAACACGTCGTACGGCACGACGGGATTCAGCGTGATGAGGGTAAAGGTTCCCTGCTCGTCACTCATCGCGCTCGAGGTCCACGGCACGGTCGACACCTCAGCGCCTTCCACCGGCGATCCGTGCGCGTCGACCACGACGCCCTTGACCGTCATGCCGCGATCCAGCGCGACATCGACCCGCGTCACCTGCCCTTCGGTGATCACGACCTCGAGGTTGTCGCGCTGCCGGAAGTCCGACTGCTGCACCGTCATGCGGTACCTGCCGGAAGCAAACCCCGACAGCTTCACGGTGCCGTCTTCGGTCGTCACCGCGATCGCGTCAGTCGCCTCGACGCTTATGGCAGTCACGGTCACGCCCGCGCCTGAAATGGGCGTCTTCGCTTCATGCACGAACACCTCGAGCTGGCCTTTGGCCTCGAGCCGGATGACCGCCGCATCGGCCGGCACCTGAAGCGTCGCGGTGGCACGCCCCATCGAGGGAGAAACGGCGGTGATTTCCTGCAGGCCGGGCTCGTCGAAGGTCAGCTCGAAGCTGCCGTCGTCCTCGGTGAACGTCATCGGCTGCGGCTCGCCGTCGCCACGCACTTCGAGCTGCGTCTGGCCGGCGGGCTTGTCGTCCGGCCCGAGCACGACGCCGCGCAGCCGAACGCCCTGCTTCAGCACCACCTCGAGCGCGTTGTCGCCCGGGTGAAGCTCGAGCTCACGGTGCGCCGGCCGCAGCGGCGGAGCCATCACATCGACGATCACCTTGCCGTCTCCCATCGGCCCAAGCACCACCACCGACCCATTGACGACGACCCCGTTGTGGAAGTCGGTGCTCTGGGGATTCGACGTGTTGACCTCGGCCTCTTCGACCGCAACGCCCTGCTCGTCGACGACGGTCACCAGCAGCCGCGCCGCAGCACGCAGCTCGAGCTCGACGACGGTCAGCTCGTTCTCGAGCGAGACCGATTGGGGCACCGCGACCAGCGTCTCGTTCGCCGCCTTCACGTCGAGGGCGAATTCGCCCGACAGCCCGTCGAACCTCGCCGAGCCACCCTTCGTCGCCTGAACAATCGGGTGCCCGGCAGAAGGCGTCACGGTGACCTGCGATTCGGTGGGCTTGCCGCCGAGCAGCGTTCGCACCAGCAAGGCGCGCTTCGGGCTCAGCCGAACTTCGGTTTCTTCCGGATCCGAAAACACCTGGGTCACCAGGGGCACGAAGGGATCCGGGCCTTCGAGCAGCAGCCAGATGCCGAGCCCTTCGTCGAGCCCGGCGAATCGCAGCTGACCCGACGCATCGGTGATCGCCTCGACCCAGTGAAAAGAATCCATCGAGATCGCCGTCACGTGAACGCCCGCCACCGGCCCGTGCGTCGACACCACCTTCACCCGCGCTTCGGCTTCTTCCGACAGCGTGAGGGTCAGGTGGCCTTCATTCTGCCAGGACGACGTGGTCGTACGGCCCGGGGCCCGCGCCATCACGTCGACCCCGGTCTGGGGCACGGCGTCGAAGTGAAACGTGCCATCGGACGCGGTGGTGGTGGTCGCGAGCACCCGGGTCGCGCCTCGACCCGCTTTGACCGCCGCAAGCACCTCGCGTGCGGTGTGGGCGTCGGTGCACTGCAGGATGCCCTGGCCGCAGACGTCGCACGTGGCCTCGTGCAGCAGGTGGCCGCCGCGCAAGAGCACCTGCACCGTGGCATCGGCAACGGGCTCCCCGACGGTGTCCACCACGACACCCACGAGACTTTCCACACCGCCGTCCGAGCTCTCGAGCGCGAGCTCGGCATCGTCCAGCTGCTCGGCCAGGGTCCGAGACCTCGATTCGGGCGACTCGACCGCCGCTGACTTTTCTTCCGTCGATGCGGGCCACAACGCCCACGTCAGCAGCGCAAGCACCGCGACGACGAGGGCGATCGCCTTTTTCATCGAACGAGCG
>JAYUXE010000315.1:0-5260 GCA_043753165.1 Archangiaceae bacterium
GCGCCGCTGGATCTCGACGCCGCGCTGGCCCTCGAGCAGCAGAAATACGATCTGACGCTGCAGTCGGCTGATCGGCTCGAAGGCCTCAAAGCCTTCGCCGAGAAACGAAAGCCCGTGTTCACTGGAAAGTAGTAAGCGGCGCGTCATGGCCACCGACGCGTCACTCAAAGAAAAGCAGGCACAGGTCGAAAAAGGCGGTTCCGCGAAGTACCACGCGAAGAACGCCGAAGCCGGCAAGCTGTTCGCCCGCGAACGCATCTCGCTGCTCGTCGACAAGGGCACCTTCGTCGAAGAAGGAAAGCTCGCCAACAACCTCGACGCCGACCTTCCCAGCGACGGCGTGATCACCGGCCTCGGCCGCCTCGATGGCCGCACCATCGCGGTCATGGCCAACGACTCGACCATCAAGGCCGGCTCGTGGGGCGCCCGCACCGTCGAGAAGATCATTCGCATTCAAGAGAATGCAGCGCGGCTCAAGTGCCCGCTGTTCTACCTGGTCGACTCGGCCGGGGCGCGCATCACCGATCAGGTCGACATGTTCCCCGGCCGCCGGGGCGCCGGCCGCATTTTCTACAACGAGGTGCATCTCTCGGGCGTCGTGCCCCAGGTGTGCCTGCTCTTCGGACCTTCGGCCGCCGGCGGCGCGTACATTCCCGCGTTCTGCGACATCGTCGTGATGGTCGACGGCAACGCGTCGATGTACCTGGGCTCGCCCCGCATGGCCGAGATGGTGATCGGCGAGAAGGTGACGCTCGAGGAAATGGGCGGCGCGAAGATGCACTGCTCGATTTCCGGCTGCGGCGATTTCCTCGCGAAGACGGAACAGGAAGCGATCGAGATCGGCAAGGCGTATGTGCGGCTGTTGCCCGACAACTTCGGCCAGAAGCCGCCCGCGGTTGCCCCGAAGGCCCCAAAGGCCAGCGGCAAGCGCGTCGAAGAGATCGTGCCCGCCGATCAAAACAAGCCGTTCGACATCAAGCTGCTCATTACCGAGCTCGTCGACGAAGGCTCGTGGTTCGAGATCAAGCAGCTGTTCGCCCAGGAAATCGTCACCGGCCTCGCGCGCATCGACGGCCGCACCGTCGGCATCGTCGCCAACCAGCCCAAGTACAAGGGTGGGGTGTTGTTCGTCGACTCGGCCGACAAGGCCGCGCGGTTCATCTGGCTCTGCGATGCCTTCAACATTCCCCTCGTCTACCTGGCCGACGTGCCCGGCTTCATGATCGGGACGAAGGTCGAACGCGCCGGCATCATTCGCGCAGGTGCCAAGATGATCTCGGCCGTGTCGGAAGCCACCGTGCCGAAGATCTCGGTCGTCGTTCGCAAGGCCTACGGCGCCGGCCTCTACGCGATGTCCGGCCCCGGCTTCTCGCCCGACTGCACCCTGGCACTGCCCGGAGCGATGATCGCCGTCATGGGCCCCGAGGCCGCCGTCAACGCCGTCTACTTCAACAAGATCCAGGAAAAGCCCGAGGCCGAGCGCGCGGACTACGTGAAGACCCTGCGCGACGAGTACCGGGCCGACGTCGACCTGCTGAAGCTCGCCAGTGAGCTCATCATCGACGAGATCGTGCCCGGCGATTCGCTGCGCTCAGAGCTCGCCGCCCGCCTGAAAATCTACTGCGACGCGTACGTGTGCCCGCCGCGCAAGAAGCACAGCGTGCTGCCCGTCTGACCCGATTCTGCGATAAGAGCCGCCCGTGGAAATCGAGCTACCAGACGACCTCAAGGCCCTGCGTTCTTCCATTCGCGACTTCTGTGAGAAGAACGTGAAGTCGCAGTCTCGCGAGTGGGATCGCACCGAGCAGTTCCCGATGAAGATTGTAAAGGAGCTCGGCGCCATGGGCGTCATGGGCATCCGCGTCGGCGAGGAATTCGGTGGCGCCAGCATGGGGTCGCTGGCCGTCGCGGTCGCGGTCGAAGAGGTCGCGCGCTACGACGGCTCGCTGGCGCTCACGGTCGCCTCGCACAACGGCCTCGGCACCAGCCACATTCGCGTGTTCGGCAGCGACGCGCAGAAGCAGAAGTACCTGCCGAAGCTCGCCACCGCCCAGATGCTGGGCGCCTGGGGTCTGACCGAGCCCGGAAGCGGCTCTGACGCCGCGGGCATGAAGACGACCGCCGTGCGCAAAGGCGACAACTGGGTGCTCAACGGCGCCAAGATGTTCATCACCCAGGGCACCGTCGGCGACGTCTTCGTCATCCTCGCGGTGACGGACGCGGCCCGGAAGCAGAAGGGCATCACCGCGTTCATCCTCGACAAGGACACCAAGGGGTTCAGCCAGCGTCCGATTCACGGCAAGCTCGGCATGCGGTCGTCCGATACCGGCGAGCTGCTGATGGACAACGTCGAAGTCCCCGCCTCGTCCATGCTCGGCGAGCTGAACATGGGCTTCATCAACACCCTGGCAATCCTCGATGGCGGCCGCATCACCATCGGCGCGCTGTCGGTGGGGCTCGCCCGCGGGGCGCTGGAAGAATCGGTGCGGTACTCGAAAGAACGCACTGCCTTCGGCCAGCCGATTGCCGAGTTCCAGGCGCTTCGGTGGATGATGGCCGACATGCACACCGAGCTCGATGCGGCGCAGCTGCTGGTCTGGCGTGCGGCCGCTCTGGCCGATGCGGGAAAGCCGTATGGCCGCGAGGCCTCGATGGCCAAGCTCTTCGCTTCCGAAGTCGCGACCCGCGCCTGCAACAAGGCGGTGCAGATTCACGGCGGCTACGGCTACACGCGTGAGTTCCCGGTCGAGCGCTACCTGCGCGACGCAAAGCTCTGCGAGATTGGCGAGGGCACCAGCGAGATCCAGCGCTCGATCATCGCGCGCGAGCTTTTCAAGAGCTGATGGACAAGGCGTTTCTCGAGCAGCTGGGCCTCACGGTCGAGACGTCGGACGACGTCGTCGAGGCCGAGATCATGATCGCCAGCCCCCAGGCCTTCAACCCGATCACCCGGCAGTTCGTCACCCGCGCCCGCTTCATGGTCACGGGCGATCGCCTGATCCCCATCGACCCGCCCGAGCTCGTCGGCTGCCCGCCCATCAACCTCGCGCACACCACCGGCGCCACCAACCTCGAAGACACGGTGGTGAAGTCGCTGGTCGATCACTGCATTCATCTTTCCCGCCGCAGCAGCGAGCTCTCGGCCCTGGGCTTCACCCCCCGGGTCGACCCGGTGACGCTGCAGCTCACCAGCGAACTGCAGATTGGGCAGATGAGCATCACGATCGGCACCGATCGCCTCGGCAATTTCCGGGTGCAGCGCGCCGCCCGCGCAGGCGTGGATCTCACCGTGCCCGGCAGCCAGGTGTTCGAGCTCGCCGAGTTCCGCGAGAAGTCGGCGCTCGAGGCGTACCTGGGGGCGCTGTTCGGCGACGAGGCGGGCAGTGCGCCGAAGCTGCCGACCGCCGTCGTCCACGCGATTCCGTTGAAAGATCTGTTCACCGCGTTCGGCGCCGAAGGCAGCCTGCCCCCGACCAGCACGTTCGAAGTGCTGGCCGAGCTCAAAGTCGGGGAAGAGCGCTATCGCTTCGCTGCTGCCCGCGTCACCGGCCGCACGTTTCGGGGCCTGCTCGCCGGCCCGCGCGGCAAGGTCTGGTCTGATCGCTTCGAGCTCGAAGGCTTCGAAGGAATCACCGCGCTGGTCGCGAGGGTGACCGGGGTGTCTGTTGATCAGATCGAGTTCGTGTCGTGACCGAGCTGGCGACGCGCATCCTCGATGGCGACATTCGCGCGGCGTCCCGGCTGATGCGGCACATCGACGACGGCTCGCCGCTGGCCACCCCCGAGCTGCAGAAGATCTTTCCGCACACCGGCAAGGCCTACGTCATCGGCATCACGGGCTCGCCCGGGGCAGGGAAGTCGACGCTGACGGATCGCCTGATCGCGCACTATCGGAAGTCGGGGCTTTCGGTCGGTGTCATCGCCGTCGACCCCACCAGCCCATTCACCGGCGGGGCGATTCTCGGCGACCGCATTCGCATGCAGGGCCACGCGATGGACCCGATGGTGTTCATTCGCAGCCTCGCGACCCGCGGAAATCTGGGCGGCCTCTCGCGCGCGACGGGCGACTGCATTCGGGTGATGGACGCGATGGGCCGGCAGGTGATCCTCGTCGAGACCGTGGGCGTCGGGCAGGACGAGATCGACATCGCCGGCCTCGCGCACACCACCGTCGTCGTGCTCGTGCCCGGCATGGGCGACGACATCCAGGCGATCAAGGCCGGCATTCTCGAGGTCGCCGACGTCTTCGCGATCAACAAGTCGGATCTCGATGGGGCCGACCGCGTGGTTCGCGAGCTCACCGCCATGCTCGAGCTTCGGCACGCGGTGCATGCGCCGGTTCCCGACGAGTGGGAACCCCCGATTCAGAAAGTGGTCGCCGTGAAAGATCAGCAGATCGACGCGCTCGCGGGCTTGATCACGAAGCACCGCGCGTGGCTCGAACGCACGGGCAACAAGGCCGTTCGGGAACAGTCGCGGGCGGGCACCCAGTTCGTGGCCCTGCTGCGCGACCGGTTGTTGAGAGCCGGCCTGGCGCGCCTCGAGCGCGAGAAGGGCAACCTCGCCGACGTCAGCCGCCGCATCGCCGAACGCACCGTCGACCCGTACCAGCTGGCCGAAGAGCTGGCGAACGAGAAGCCATGAAGCTGACTGCCGATGAACGCCTCGCCGCGCTCGAGTCGCGCCTGCTGATCAGCCTGGACGACCGCCCGCTGTGTCTCACCGCGCTCACCCACAAGAGCTACTGCAACGAGCACCGCGACGAAGACTGCGTGGACAACGAACGGCTCGAGTTCCTGGGTGACGCCGTCGTCGACCTCGCGATCAGCCACCGGCTGATGGAACGTTTTCCGAGCGCGGCCGAAGGCGAGCTGTCGAAGCTGCGGGCGCTGATCGTCAACGAAGACGCGCTGGCTGGCATCGCGCGGAAAGTCGGCCTGGGCGACCTGCTGCTGCTCGGCCGCGGCGAAGAGCTCACCGGTGGAAGAGAGAAGGACTCCGTGCTGGCCGACGCGCTCGAGGCCGTCATCGGCGCCATCTACAAGGGCGGCGGCATGGTCCGCGTGATGGAGCTCGTCGACCGCTTCTTCACCGACATCCTCGACGGCGTGGCCGAAGGCAGGGCAGGGCAGGACTACAAGACGCTGCTTCAAGAAGACGTGCAGAACCGCCTTCGCGTCTCGCCGCGCTACCGCGTCGTCAACGAGACCGGGCCCGATCACGAAAAGGTGTTCGAGGTCGAGGTCACCATCGGCACCGA
>JAYUXE010000316.1:0-2159 GCA_043753165.1 Archangiaceae bacterium
CGCGATGGGTTACGACGGCAACACCTGCGGCGTGATGGTCGCGATCGAAGGCCAGTCGCAGGACATCGCGCGCGGCGTCGACGAGAAGAAGAGCAAGGAACAGGGCGCCGGCGACCAGGGCATGATGTTCGGTTACGCCTGCGACGAGACCCCCGAGCTGATGCCGGCTCCCATCACGTACGCGCAGGCGCTCACCAAGAAGCTCGCCGACGCGCGCCGCAAGAGCCACCCGTGGATGCGCCCGGACGGCAAGAGCCAGGTGACCATCGAGTACAAGAATGGCCAGCCGGTTCGCATCGACACGGTCGTTCTGTCGACGCAGCACGCGGATGAGGTCAGCAACAAGAAGATCCACGAAGCGGTGATGGAAGACGTCATCAAGAAGGCGTTGCCGTCGAAGCTGCTCGACAAGAAGACCAAGTACTTCATCAACCCGACGGGCCGGTTCGTGATCGGTGGTCCGATGGGTGACTCGGGCGTGACGGGCCGGAAGATCATCGTCGACACGTACGGCGGCATGGGCCGTCACGGCGGCGGGGCGTTCTCGGGCAAGGATCCGAGCAAGGTCGACCGTTCGGCGGCGTACATGGGCCGTTACGTGGCGAAGAACGTGGTCGCGGCGGGCCTGGCGCGCCGGTGCGAAGTGCAGATCAGCTACGCGATCGGCGTTGCAGAGCCGACGAGCGTGATGGTCGAGACGTTCGGCACGGGCATCGTGGCGGAAGAGAAGATTTCGGCAGCAGTGCGGAAGGTCTTCGGCCTGAAGCCGCGCGAGATCATCGAGCACCTGCAGCTGCTGCGGCCGATCTACCAGAAGACTGCTGCGTACGGTCACTTCGGCCGGACGGAGAAGGAATTCACCTGGGAGAAGACGGACAAGAAGGACGAGCTGCGCACGGCAGTGGGCGCGCCGCACCTTCGCGCGGTCTGAGGAGCACCTTGAAGGGGAAGAAGCAGCCCGCCAGAGGCAAGTCGCTCTCGTCGCTTGCCGCCGGGTTGTCGACCGGCAACAGGCCGGCTCCGGTGAATCCCCTCGTCGCTGCGCTCGCTCGAAAGGGCGAGCCGGCGAAGAAACGCATCACCCACGGGCTGCTCGCGAAGTCCGCGCCGGCCCCGTTCGTCGCGGTCAGCCGTCCGGTTGCCGCGCTCCGTTCTTCCCCACAGAAGTCGAGGGATGAGTCGCCCCAGAGGCCGGCGCCGGCAAAGGTTGTCGCAGCGAAGCCGGTCGCAGTGCCGCGGCCCGTCGTGGTGCAGCGGCCGGTTGCCGTGCAGAAGCCGGTTGCGGTGCAGCGGCCGGTCGCCATGCAGAAGCCGGTCGCCGTGCAGAAGCCGGTTGCCGTGCAGAAGCCGGACTTCCGTTCGTCGAGGGATGAGCAGCGACAGGGGTCGACGCCGGGCTCGCGTCCGGAATCACGCCCGGGTCCGACGTCCGGAATCGTCGCAGGGCTGGCCGGCACGACCCGTACGGCGGCCTCGGTGGCGCCGCTGGTGAAGTCGGCGGAAGCCAGCCGCGCGGCGCCGAAAGCGGGTCACGATCACCGCCGCCAATACCCGCGTGCGGACCTGCAGGTGAAGGCGAAGCTGTCTCTGGCCGACGACCCGAGCCACAACTTCGAAGCTGCACTGCCGACCGCGAACCTGAGCGTGGGCGGTCTTTTCCTGGCGAGCACGTTCTTCCTGAAGATGGGGACGAAGCTCGAGGTGCGCCTGTCGCTGCCGCCGCACGGCCGCGAGGTGCACGTGAAGGCGCAGGTGGTGCGCGTGGACTCGAACGACGAAGAGTCGTCGGGGTTCGCGCTGCGTTTCACCGATTACCTCGACGGCAGCGAAGTGGTCCTCGCGACGCACTTCCTCTCGCCGGTGTTGCGCGACTTCTTGTCGACGTACGCGAAAGGCAACGGCTTCAAGCCGACGGCCGAGTACCTGTCTCACACCGCCGACGTGCTGGCCGCCTGGGAGCTGCGCCGCGCCGCACTGGGCGGGGACGTCTGGGTCGTGCCGGGCGAGCAGCGCTAAGCTCCACCCGCGAGCGGGAAGCCCCGTAATTCGCTAGATTATCGGGATGACCGCCCAGGAACGCGCAGACGATCGCAGGCGTCGGATGAGCGTTCGCGTCGTCCGTGAGGGCTATGACGACGGCTCTTTCGACGTCGAATTCT
>JAYUXE010000317.1:0-23285 GCA_043753165.1 Archangiaceae bacterium
GCCCGCGCCATCACCGCAGGCACGACGGGACAGCTGTTCGACGTCAAGACGTCGCCGGTCGCGGGGAAGGTGCTGCTCAATTCCGCCGTGCCGATGAACGTGGGCAACAACTGCTTCATGTACCCGAACGACATCAAGGCGGTCGTCACCTTCACCGACCTCACCCGGGGCTACGTGCTGTCGACCAACGTTCTGTGCGGCTCGGCCGACTTCGCGTTCAGCACCGCGCTCTTCCCCGGCACGTACGAGATTCGCGTGAAGGGCACCGAGCACTCGAACGTCCCCGAGGCCAGCTACCTCGCCGTTCAGCAGCTCGCGGTGCAGTAGGCGCCGCAATCGCCCGCCCGTTGCAGGCATAGACTGCCGGCATGACCCGCATTGCCGTCGCGGCCCCGCGCCCACTCGAAGCCGAACGCGCCGCCGAGGTGACCCTGGCGATTGCCTGTGCCCAGCGGCAGCCGGCGGCGTTGGAGACCTTCGACCACCTGCTGGTCGAAGAGGTCGGGCGGGTGGTGCGCCCCATCGACCCCGGCGCGGTCGACGAGCTCACGCAGGTGGTCCGCGCGCATCTGCTCGTGGCCCAGCCGAACGGGCGGTGCCGACTCGAGGATTTCCGCGGCGACGCGCCTCTGCGCGCCTGGGTCCGAGCCGTCGCGCTGCGCACGGCCCTCAACTCGCGACGAGGGCCGCAGTACGAGCACGCCACCTCTCGTCCCCCCGATGTCGAAGCTTCGGCCGCCCACCCCGAGCTCGCTTTGCTGCGCGCCCAACACCGGGCCTCTTTTCGTCAAGCGTTCGCCGCGGCCCTGGCTGCGCTCAGCGCCCGTGAACGCAACGTGCTTCGGTTGCACACGTTGGACGGCGTGACGCTCGCCCGCATCGGCGCCGTCTACCAGAAGGACACGTCGACCATCTCCAGGTGGCTCGAACAGATTCGTCGGACGCTGCTCGCTTCGACGCGCACCGAGCTGGCCGCCCGTCTGAAGCTCGATGACGGTGAGCTCGACAGCATGCTGCGGGCAGCCGACTCGGAAGTTTCGGTCAGCCTCGACCGCTTGCTCGCCGATTCGTAATCGGGCCGCGCAAATTCGTCGGCCGGCCTGTGTCCTCCATTCAGGAGGCTTCATGCACACACCGAAACACCTGCTGCTGGCGTCATTGGTCTTTTCCTTCACCGCCCTGGGCGCCGAACCGGTCAAGGTCTTCCCGGGCTGGGGGATTCCGCTGGGCGAGGCAGAACGCGCAACCAGCGCGGACCCGACGATCGCGACGGCCATCCTCACCGGCAAGTCCGTCATGCTGACGGGCAAGAAAGAGGGGCGCACCACCCTCACCCTCACGCGCAGTGGAACCGCGAGCCAGGTCGAGGTCGAAGTGCAATCTTCCGGGTGGCAGCTGGTGTCGGTGATGGTGGCCTCGCGCGACATCCCCGAGAACACCGCGCTCACGATGGACGACCTTTCTCCGCGCAGTGTCCCCCGGTTCCTTGTCACGTCGAGCGTGGTGAAGGCCGAAGCGGTGAGCTACGTGCTTCGTCAGAAGGTGCTCGTGCCCCTTCAGGCTGGCGATATGTTGGCGTGGTCCGCGGTGGCCTCGAAGAACGCCAAATGAGCTGAGTCCCCATGCCCTGCCTCGACGAAGCCACGTTGGTGCGAATCAGCCTCGGCGACCGCACCGATTCGGAATTCGCTTCGCTCGATGCGCACCTCGACCAGTGCGCAGATTGCCGCCGGGTGGTCGCCGCCGCTACCAGCGAAGAGACGATTCCTTCGACGCAGACGTACCCGGCCATCGCTCCGGGCACGGTCATTGGTCGGTACGTCGTCGAAGGGTTGCTTGGCGTGGGAGGCATGGGAATCGTCTACGCCGTGCGTGACACGGCCCTGAATCGGCCAGTGGCGCTCAAAGTCCTTCGCGCCGGAAACGACGCTGTCAGCAATGCGAGGCTGGCCCGCGAAGCGCAGACGATGGCGCAGCTCTCGCACCCGAACCTGGTCCCCGTCTTCGAGCTCGGTGAGTGGGAAGGCCGCGTCTACCTCGCCATGGAATTGATCGACGGGCTCTCATTCGACGCCTGGCGAAAGGCGCGCGCCCCGGGCAAAGCCGAGGTCCTTCAGGCGCTGCTCGAAGCGGGGCGGGGCCTGGCCGCGGCCCATACCGCGGGCGTGGTGCACCGCGACTTCAAGCCGGGAAACGTTCTGGTGGGCCGTGACCGGCGCGTGTGGGTGACCGACTTCGGCCTCGCAAGAGCGCAGCGCGGCGAAGGCGCGACCTCGGGCTCGATGGTCGACACGCAAGTGGGCGCCGTGCTGGGAACACCCGCGTACATGTCGCCCGAACAGCTCGGGGGTGAAGTCACCGACGCACGCAGTGACCAGTTCTCTTTCTGCGTCACCCTGGTCGAAGCGCTCACCGGAACCCGCCCGTACGCTGCCAGCTCGCGCGAGGCGCTTCTCGAGGCGATGAAGCGAAATCCGGTGCTCGTTGGCGTCCCGCGCAGCATCCGGCCGGTGCTCCAACGGGGGCTTTCTTTCGACCGCAACCAGCGATTCCCGTCGCTCGAAGCGCTCTTCGCCGCGCTGCGTTCGGCCCAGCGCCGCCCCCGCATCGCCTCAGCCGTCGCGCTCGCTGTCGTCGCCCTTGCCGTCGGCGTTGGCGTTCAAGACGCCTTGTCGCCGGCGCAAACGGTCGTGGCCATCGCGAACGTCGACATCGCAGAAGGAAGCGTGGTGGCCGCAGAGATGATTTCGCAGCGAACCGTGCCAGCGACGTACGTCACCTCATCCGTCGTGAAGTCCGGCAGCACGGCCTACGTCCTGGGCGCCCGCACCCTGGTACCGATTCAAGCGGGCGACATGCTGCAGTGGGTCTACTTCGAGTCGCGCCGGGCCGACGCCGGTCACTCGGCGCCTTGAAGCAGCGGACGACGCCCGCCGGCTTTTTCAGATGGCTCGAAGCGCCTCGCCGGCGCCCCCATGGCCGGCGACGAACGCGTGTCGCAGCTTCTCGACCGCATCCAGCAACACGGGGCGGCCGAGCGCGGTGAAGGCCTCGGTGATGAGCCTCTTCTCGCGCCGCGTCACCCGCCCATCCATCACGCAGGCCGCGCTGACGAGCTGCAACGCCAGCCGCTGTTCCCCCGCGCCCAGGGACTCGAGTGAGCGCAGAAATGCGTCGGGGTCATCGAGCTCGGCAGTGCCGGTGTCTCCCGCCTTCTCGATCACTTCGTTCAACAATGCGACGAGGTTCGGGTGCAGGTCCTGGGTGCGCACGATTGCCGCCGCCACCGCCCGCACCGCCGCAAGCCGCCCCGCTTCCGTCAACGCCGGAGCGTCCGCAAACACCACCTCGACCCACTCACGCGCCGCGCTCGGGCCCATCGCGCGCAGCCGCGCCTCGCGCATCACCAGCCACGTCACGACCCCATTCCAGGCAGCGGTAATCGGCACTGCTGCGAAAGGAAGGAGGCTGTTGACCAGCGACCGCACGAGCACGCGGCCCAGAATCCGCCGCACCAGCATCTTGAACAGGAAGTTCGAGACGCCGACCTTCAGCTTGTAGACGACCGACGCAAAGAGCAGCCGCCACTTCGACGCCTCGCGCCGCGGGTTGATGCGCTGGCCGATTTCGATCGGGTTCGGCAATTCCAGCGCCGCGCGCGCCAGCCCCTGCGCAATCACCTCGTTCGTTTCTTCCTCCGATTTTCCGAACAGCCGCAAGCCCGTCACGCTCGACAGCTCGTGCACCGACCGCAAGATGTCCCAGTAGAGAAAGGCAATCTCGAGCACGGCGGCGATGGCGGTCGCGCCGCCGACGATGGCCCAGAAGCGAAGGCTCTCACCGCTGAACAGCGCAGCGTCATCACCCAGGGACGCCGAGGCCCAGACTTCCGCCGCCGCCGCGATGCTCGCCGACACGGCCCCGGCCAGGCACGACCGGACGATGGCGCCACGTTCGACCCGCGTGACTGCTTCCCTTTCGTCCGCGTTCAGCACGTGAATCGCGTCGGTTGGGTCTCCCGACGGGGCGGGGTGCGCCGCGCTGCGCTTCTGAAAGTAGAAGACGGCGACCCTTTCGAGCAGCGGCTTCTTCACGCGGCGCGCGGCTTCTTGAACTGGAGGACGAGCACCGCGAGGATTCCCACCACGATTCCCGCGCCCGACACGTTCAGCGCCATCTTCATCGTCGCGTCCGAGTCCAGCGCCGGGGCGTTGCCGGCGACGTACTGCGCCGTCGTGCCGACGTGCACGTACTGGTCACCCGTGATCGCAAAGATGAACGCCATGCTCACCACCGCCATCGCCGAGGCCGCGACGCCGAGGCCCGTCTTCTGCTGCTGCATCAAGAGGCCGGTGCCGAGCGCGCCAAGCGCTCCGTAGCCGATGAGCACCAGCCAGAACGCGATGAAAGCGGGAGCCAGCGGCACCTTCGCCGTGTCCAACAGGTAGACGAACATCCAATCGGGGCGCTGAAAGAAGAACCAGGCGACACACAGCCCGTACCAGGCCGACCAGCCGGCCGAGAGGACGACCGTCTTCTTCAAGCCGAGCGCCGGGTTCGCGCGAATCAACTTCGCCGACAGCGCCGCCAGCGCGCAGCCGAAAATCAAAGTGCTCGGAGGATCCAGCAGAACGGTCGCGAGGCCGAAGGTCATAAAGGCGGAACTTCCCGGGTAGAGATGACGGCGCGGAAATAATCACAAGCCGGCGTCGGCGTGCGTTCCAGAGTCTCGAAATCCACGTGGTACAAGCCGAACCGCGGGCCCCACGCCTCGAGCCACTCGAAGTTGTCGAGCAGGCTCCAGTGCAGGTACGTCTGCACGTCGACCCCGTCCGCGCGCGCGTCGAGAATCTGGTTCAAGTGGTCGTGCAGAAACTTCGTGCGCCGCAGCCCGCTGCGGTCGTCGATGCCGTTCTCGGTCACCCACACCGGCTTGTCGTACCGCTTCAGCGTCCGCAGCAGCCGGCCAAAACCTTCGGGGTAGTACTCCCAGCCGATGTCCGTCAGCCCACGCTTCAGCACGTCGCGAAACTCGAAGGTGAGAAACGGCTTCCCCGTGACGAACTTCAGGTGCGAGCGCGTGTAGTAGTTGATGCCGAGGTATTCCATCGAGTCGCGCGCGCCGTCGATCTTCGTGTGGCCTGCCGCGATCCCCGGCATCTGGATTTTCAGCTCACCCGTCGTGAGCGCTTCGAGCATCGCGTGGTTGAAGTTCGAGTCGGCGAGCCGCGTCAGCGCTTGATCGATCGGGTGCCACCGCCGCGCTGGCACGAAGTCCATCAGGTGCTGTGAGATGCCGACCGTCACCGACTTCGTTCGGTCGAGCAGCGCCTGCCGCGCAATCACGTGCGCCCGCGCGAGGTTGCTCACTGCCGCCCACGCCTTGCCCGCGTCCGAGAAGCCGGGCGGCATCTGCCCCGACAGATATCCGCCCAGCAGAAACACCATCGGCTCGTTGAACGTCACCACCGCGACGTCGAGGCCGCTGACGAGCTCGGCGAACTTCCTCGCGTATCGCGCCCAAGAGACCAGCGACGACGCCTCGTGCCAGGGGGTCTGTGCCGCAAACCATTTGGGGTGCGTGAAATGGTGCATCGTCACCACGGGCCGGATGCCGCGCGCGCACAAGAGCTCGAGCCGCCCGCGATACGCCGCCCACGCGGCGTCGTCGAACTGCCCTGGCATCGGCTCGACGCGCGCCCATTCGATCGACAGCCGGTACGCCTTCGCGCCCAACGCTTCGATGAGGCCGATGTCTTCTTCGAACCGGTTCCAGTGGTCGACGGCCTTGCCGCAGCGCGCGTCTTTCGCGTGGCACTTGCCCGCGCGTTCCCAATCAGACCAATCGTTCTCGATGCCACCTTCGACCTGGTACGCCGCCGTCGCGACGCCGAAGACGAAGCTGTCGGGGAAGCGGCGGGGCTCAGTCATCGCGAGAAGGGGCGGACGATGATCATGATCACGATGCCGATCATCAGCAGCGTCGGCACTTCGTTGAGGATGCGGAAGGTCTTGTGCGGAATCGCGTTCGGCTCGCTGATGAGCCGCTTGCGAAAGCGCGAGGCCAGCTCGTGCATCACGATCATCCCCACCACCAACGTCAGCTTCGCGTGCATCCACGGCTGCGTCAGGTAGCCGGGCGTGAGGTAGAGCATCGTGAGCCCGGTGACGATCGAGACGATCGCCGCGGGGTGCGCGATGCCGTTGATCAACCGCCGTTCCATCACTTGCAGCCGCTGCCGCACGACCTCTTCGGTCTCCATCGCGTGGTAGACGAACAACCGGTACAGGTACAGCAGGCCGGCCATCCAGCTGATGATCGCCATCACGTGTACGGCCTTGACCCAGAGCATCGTCACCGCCGCTGCATACCGTGATTGACCGCCAGCGCGCGCCGAAACACATTGATGTTCATGGTCCGGGTCGCGCTGTTCGGGGTGTTGCTGCTGGCCGGGTGTCCCGAAAAGGAAATCGTGCCCGAGGCGCCTGCGGCCCCGGTGATTCCGCACGGCTTCCGCGCCCCGACGCTGCGTTGCCAACTCGAAGTGCCCGCGGCCTGGAAGATCAGCAACTCGCCGATGCCCGACCACGTTCTCGAGATGATTGCGAACGCTCCGAACCTGCGCGGCCGCATGGTGATTCGCGAGGCCGTCGAGCAAGCGGTCGACGACGCCGTCGCTGCGCAGAAAGAACGAACGCAGGCCGCCTGGGGAACGCAGGCCGACTTCGCGCTGCTGCGAGAAGAGCCGCTGGGGCAGGGCAAGCTCGTCGTCTATCGATGGCGCCGCCAGGGCAGCGCCCCGATGGATCGTCATCTCATTGCGGCCCTGCCCATCGAGTCGCGCGTGGTGCTCGCGTTCATCGATGACGACGGCACCACGCCCGAGAGCCACCTGCTGGGCTCGCTGGGCACGCTGCGCTGCCGCACGCGTCAGTAACGCCCGGCCCAGAACCAGGCCGCTTGAGGCGAGCCGCCTTGCGGGCCCCGCATGGGGCACGCAGGTGAGCCGACGGCCCAATTATTTGACTCCGAAGTCAACGGCGCGGTACGCCCGCCTGATTTCGGAATCAATCCGCGAGGGGACTCACCATGGCGTCATTCGAGCTGGGCGAAGAGCTGACCCAAATCCAGACCACCGTTCGGCAGTTCGCGAGCAAAGAGCTGCGGCCGAAGCTGCGGGCGATCGAGAAGTCGGGCCCGACGGAAGCGCTGCGCGCCGCGTACGGTGAGCTCGGCCTCGTCGCAGTCGAATGGCCCGAAGCCGCGGGCGGGCAGGGCATGGGCACGCTCGTCCGCGCGCTCATCGAAGAAGAGCTCGCCATCGGCGACATCGGGGCTTCGTTCGCGCTCGACGGCCCTGGCGCCGCGTCCCAGTTGCTGCTTGCGCTGAACACGCCCGCCGCGCACGCCGCGCTCAAAGGCCTGCTCGCCACCAACGGCCGCGCCGCGCTGGCCGCTGCCGAAGAAGGCAAAGCGCACGACGACTTCCGCACCACCGCGACGCGCACCGCATCGGGCTGGCAGCTGACCGGCAAGAAGGCGTGGGTCTTCAACGGCGGCGACGCCGATTTTCATCTCGTGCTCGCCCAGGTCGAGCCGGGCAAGGGCCTCTCGGGCGCCGGCGCCTTCCTCGTTCGCGGCGGCGACAAAGGCCTGCGCGCGACCCGCACCCACACCACGCTCGGCCTGCAGGCGATGAAGGTGCGTGAAGTCGAAGTCGAGCTCGCGAGTGGCGAACGCCTCGACGCGCCGGGTTCGCTTCCGGCGGTCTTGCGCACGCACTACGACCGCCTCAGCCTGGTCACCGCCGCCCGCGCCGTCGGCCTCGCTGCGGCTTCCTTCGAGTATGCCCGCGCCTACGCAGAAGAACGTCAGGCCTTCGGCAAACCCATCGGCCACTTCCAGGCGATCGCGTTTCTGCTCGCCGACATGGCGACGGCGGTCGAAGCCGCGCGCTGGCTCGTCTGGCGCGCCGCCTGGGAATTCGATGCAGGCAAGCTGCCTACCGCGAACATCGCGCTCGCCCAGTCGCAGGCGCTCGAGGCCGCGTTCTTCTGTGCCAACTCGGGGGTGCAGATTCTGGGCGGCGCGGGCTACCTGCAAGACCACCCGTCTGAGAAGTGGATGCGCGACGCGAAGACGCTGGCCCTCTATGGCCTTCACACCCAGGCCGCCGACGCGACGGTCGTCGCCGCCGAGCTCGGACGATCGTTGCTCTCGCCCGACCTGTTTCCTCTTCCTTCCCTGCACCCCTCGCTGAGCTGAAACGGACCCACGCCCATGATCGACTTCAGCCTCACCGAGAAGCAGGAAAACGTTCGCCAGATGATTCACTGGTTCGCCGAGAACGAGGTGCGCCCCATCGCCCTCGAGGCCGACCGCAACCACGAGATTCCCGCCGCCTTCCTGAAGAAGGTGAAGGACCTCGGCATCTCGATGGGTGGCTTGCCCAAAGAGCTCGGCGGCGAAGGCGAAGGCCTCGGCGAAGAGAAAGCCAGGGGCCACAAGCAGGCGAACCGGCTCGCCATCATCGGCGCAGAAGAGGTCGCGTGGGGCGACCCGGCGATCATCCTCACCTTGCCGGGCCCAGGTCTGGGCGGCCCGCCCATCGCGATCATGGGGACGCCGGAACAGAAGAAGAAGTACCTCGGCATCTTCACCGCGCCCGAGCCGAAGTGGGGCGCGTACGGCCTCACCGAGCCCGTCGCCGGCAGCGACGTCGCGGGCATTCGCACCACCGCGCGCAAAGACGGCGACCACTGGGTCCTCAACGGACGCAAGTGCTACATCACAAACGGCGCGCGCGCGTCGTGGGTCGTCATCTTCGCGACCGTCGATGCGAGCAAAGGCAGGGCAGGGCACCGCGCCTTCGTCGTCGAGAAAGGCACTCCCGGGTTCAGCGTCGGAAAAATCGAAGAGAAGATGGGCCTGCGCGCGTCAGAGACGGCCGAGCTCGTGCTCGAAGACTGCCGCGTGCCGGCCGACTGTCTGCTGGGCGGTGAGAAATACTACGAAGGCAAAGAAGGCTTCATGGGCGCGATGAAGACGTTCGACACCACCCGCCCGATGGTCGCGGCGATGGCGGTCGGCATCGCGCGCGCCGCTTATGAGAAGGCCGTGGACTTCGCGAAGGAACACTTCGAGCTCGGCCGGCCCATCGCGCGGTACCACCACGTCGAAGAGCTGATTGCGAAGAGCAAGCGGCGCATCGAAGCGTCGCGGCTGTTGTGCTGGCGCGCGGCGTGGATGGCGGACGCAGGCATCAGCAACGCGAAGGAAGCGTCGATGTCGAAGGCGTACGCCGCACGTGCCGCCGTCGACACGCTCGCCGACTTGACCCAGGTGATGGGGGCCGCGGGCGTGATGGGCGATCAGATGGTCGAGAAGTGGTTTCGCGACATCCGCGTCTACGACATCTTCGAAGGCACCGGCGAGATCCAGCGCATCGTCATCTCGAAGCGGATTTTGAAAGACCTGAAGTCTTTCTGACCGGCTTCTTCTTCGAAGCCGTCGCGCCCTTCCGCGGCGTCGGCGAGATTCTTTCGCGCGCCAGCTTGTGCGCCCGTCGAATCCACCCGTCCGCGGAATCCCAATCGTCGTGAAAGTCTTCGGGCAAGAGCACCCAATGCGCCATCGGCTTGCCGTCCTCGCGCACCGTCCACGCCTCGGCGCCCTCGAGCGCCAGCGCCTCGGCGTGGCTCGCCTCGTCGGGTAGCCGTACGGCCACGCGTCCGGTTCGCCAGATGAACGAATAAATCTGCCCGCCCGCAAACCAGGCGTCGCACCCGAACATCTTTCGCTGCATCACACCGGGCAAAGCGTGCGAGGAGAACGCCACCATGTCCTTCAAATGCTCGCGCAGGTTCGTCATCTGCGTAACATCGCCGGTCTCACCATGACGTTGCCATTCACTTCTCCCATCGAGCCGATGCTGTGCGACCCGCAGGTCGAGATCCCCACCGGGGAAGGCTGGGTGTACGAACCCAAGTGGGACGGCTTCCGCGCGCTGCCCTTCAAAGAAGGCGAGACCGTTCACCTCTGCAGCCGCAACGGCCAACCGCTTGAACGCTACTTCCCTGAAGTGGTCGCGCTGCTGCAGGAAAAAATCCCCGGCGACTGCGTGCTCGATGGCGAGCTCTTCATTCCCACCGCGCGGGGCCTCGACTTCGAGACGCTGCAGCTGCGCATTCACCCCGCGAAGTCGCGCGTGTTGAAGCTGTCGCAGGAAACGCCCGCCGCGTTCGTCGCCTTCGATCTTCTCGCCCTCGGCGGCGAAGACTGGCGCGAACGCCCCTTCGCCGAACGCCGCGCAAAGCTGCTCGAGCTCGTGCCTGTCAGCCAGACGCTGTTCCCCACCCCGCAGACCGCTGACCCCGCCGTCGCCAAAGACTGGTTCAACCAGTTCGAAGGCGCGGGCCTCGATGGCGTCATCGCCCGCCGGCTCGAATTGCCATACCTGCCGGGCAAGCGCGTGATGGTCAAAATCAAGCACGGCCGCACCGCCGACTGCGTGGTCGGCGGCTGGCGCGCGGGCAAAACGGATAACACCGTCGGCGCGCTGCTGCTCGGCATGTATGACGCCGAAGGCAAGCTTCACCACGTCGGCCACGCCTCTTCCTTCACCGCCAAACAGAAGAAGGAGCTCATC
This sequence comes from Archangiaceae bacterium, assembly GCA_043753165.1. GTDB lineage: Bacteria > Myxococcota > Myxococcia > Myxococcales > Myxococcaceae > JAGSPQ01. The sequence goes on from JAYUXE010000317.1 coordinate 10,650, forward strand.
GACCTCGTGAAGCCCTACGAAGGCGGCACCAGCTTCGGCGAAGGCCGCACGCCGGGCGCGCCCAGCCGCTGGTCGGGAAAGAAAGACCTGTCATGGACCCCGCTGCGTCCCGAGCTCGTCGTCGAGGTGAAGTTCGACTACCTGCAGGGCGACCGCTTCCGCCACGGGGCCACCTTCAAGCGCTGGCGCACCGACAAGAAACCGCACGACTGCAGCTACGACCAGCTCGCTGCTCCGCACCCGTTCGACCTCGATGCCGTCATCGCGCTCGCCCGTTCGACGCGCTGAAAATAGACCATGTCCCTTCGCCCCAGCGAGCTCGCCGCCGTCGCCGTCGAACTCCAGGCCGGGTTGATTGGGGCCGTCGTGCAGAAGGTCAACGCCACGCTGCCCGGCCGCGTGTGGCTCGAGCTGCGCGTGCCGGGGAAGTCGGTGACGATGCATTTGTGTGCCGCTCCGCAGGTGGGGCGGCTGTCACTGGTCGAAGAACGGCCGAAGGGCGTGCCGGGTGAGGCCAGCGGCTTTCAACACCTCGCCCGCACCTCGTTGACGGGCGCAAAGCTCGCGTCCGTCTCTACCGAAGGTCAGCGCGCGACGGTCACGCTCGTGAAGGACGAAAAGCCGTACACGCTGCAGCTCGAGCTGTCGGCGCCGCCAGCCGTCTTTCTCACGCTGAACGATCGCATCCTCGCCGTCACCTCGCAGGCGCCCGTGCCCGAACGGCCGGGGCAGGTGTTTCTTCCGCGCGGGTCGACGGCGCCGCCCGGCACCCTTCGCCTCGCTGGAAATGCGCCCGACTTTCCGCTGGCCCGCGCGGCAGAGACGCTGCTCGCGACCAACGAGACCGCGCGCGCCGTCGAGGCGGCGAGGTCACCCGTGCTCGGAAAAATCGCGCGCCTGCTGCGCACGCGAAAGAAGGTCGAGGCCGAAGCCGCTCGAACGCCGCTGGCCGCGCGCTACCGGCAAGACGGCGAGCTGCTCAAGCAACACCTGCACGATGTGCCGCGCGGCGCGAAGGAAGTCACCTTCACCGAGTACCAGGCCGACGGCACCATCGCCGACCGCACGATTCCGCTCGAGCCGGCGCGCACCGCGCAGCAACACGCCGAATGGCTCTTTCACCAATACCGTCGCCTCACCCGCGGGGCCGAGCTCTCGCGCCAGCGCCTCGCCCAGCTCGACGTCGAACACGCAAAGCTCGTCGTGCAGCTGGCGCAGGTCGAGGCCGCTCCGCCCACGGCGCCGCCAAAGAAGAAGCACGAGCTGCTCGCCCGCCCGTACCGCGAGTACCTGGCCTCCGGCGGCGCACGCATCTGGGTCGGCAAGGGCAGCGGCGACAACGACACCTTGAGCTTCAAGCTCTCACGGCCGCACTTCCTGTGGCTGCACGCGCGCGGAGTGCCCGGGGCCCATGTCGTCATTCCGCTCGAACGGGGCGCCCCCGTGCCGCAAGAGCTGCTGCTGGACGCCGCCCACCTCGCGCTTCACCACTCGGACTTCAAGGGCGAGCCGCGCGGCGAGGTCAGCTACGTGCCGGTGAAGCACCTGCGCAAAGTGAAGGGGGCCCCCGGCGCCGTCACCTTCTCTCAGGAAAAGACCTTCGTGCTTCGCGTCGAGCCCGCCCGATTGAAGCGCTTGCTGTCTTCCGAGCAGTGACCAGAATCGCCGCAAAACAGGGGCGGACTGGACGCCCGTCGCCCCGCCGAAACCGCAGCGCAGCGCGTCATTCGGCCGAGGTTTGATCCCCGTTACGGGCCTGTGTTACAGCGCCGCCCCTTCGAGCCGTCGATGTCCGACGGAAGCCAGGTGACGGTTTGCTGTCGCTTTCCCCGATGATCCTGCCCGATGTTCTAACGGGTGCCGCCACGGCTGCCAGAGGCGTGGCTATGGGCGTTCAGGTCGGGGAATGTGTTTGTACTGCGGTTTCGACTGGTTACGTTGGCTCCGGCGTTTGGTTCGAAGGTTGCTCTAGGCGGCTCGCGCCGTCGTGTACCTACACCCGGCGTCCCGTGGCTCGTTGGAGGCTCGTTTGAACTGTCTGAAAGCGGCAATCGTGTTGGTGGTCCTGGCGCCGACGCTTGCGATGGCCAAAGAAGTTCCCACCACGAACCCGACGGCCGCCCCGTCACCGAAGCCGGCTGCGCCTGCGGCGGCCCCGACGGCGAGCAGCACGGCCAGCGCGTACGCCAGCGGCGCCCTCGCGGCCCTCGAAGAGAAAGAAAAGCAGGGCGGCTGGTCGCTGGCAGTCGACCTCGACCACGCGGTCGGCACCGGCACCTTCGTCGACGCCTCGCTCTACTCGTACTTCGGAGCGACTCTTTCCATTCTTCCCCGCTACGTCTTCGTCGTCGGCGACGTGAAGCTTGCCGCCAGCCTTTCGGTGCGCGGCGCCTGGGAATACACGCTGCCTGACAGCGAGAACGGCCGCCGCTTCTCGCCCGCCGACACGCGGCTTGGCATCGCGGCCCCCGGCCTCTACAAGAACGGGCTCACGGGCATCATCGTCTCGCCGTCGCTGGGCGTGCTGATTCCGACCACGCCCGAGTCGTGGCAGGCCCGCCTCATCACCAACCTGTCGGTTGGCGTCGCGCTGTCGCGTCCCATCTGGAAGTTCCAGGTTGCGGTGACGGCAAACGGCTCGCGCGGCTTCCACGTGTCGGGCGCCAGCCAGACGCCGTCGGCTCCGGCCGTTGTCGGCCAGCTGAATTCTTTCAGTGCCCGCAAGAGCGCGCTGGGCGGCGACGAAGCCTTCGTCGGCTTCTCGGCGTGGAACACCGCCTGGGCCTTCAACGTCGGCGCGAACGTCTCGCTGCAGGCGACCGACGAGCTCTCTTTCGTCGTCGGCTACACCTACGCGCGCTCGTGGAAGTACTACGGCGTCGCGATTGGGCCTGACGAGACGCTGCCGACCAACGCGCGGTACGGCGCGGGTCAGGCCGAGCGCACCTCGACGGTCGTCGCGGCCAACTACCAACTGACGGACCATTACGGCATCAGCCTCGCCGTCTCGACGCTGCAGACCCCGCGCGCGGGCGCCGGCGGCGGCGCGGGCCGGTTCCGCAATCCTTTCTGGTCTGACTACCCGGCCGACAACGCCACCAACCTCAGCTTCACTTTCTCGGCGAGCTACTGAAATGAAGAACACCAATACCGGAGGAAGCAATATGAACCAGACGTCCACCCGATGGCGTGCATTGGCAGCTGCAGCGGCAACGCTGTTCGCGGCCGCGTGCACCCAGAGCAACGGCGACATCAACCGCGTTCAGCCGAACGTGACGAAGAAGGCCGACCTGCTCGACGGCGTCTGGTACTTCCGCAACACGGTGACCTGGACCCCGGCCACCACCGGCTTCACGTACCCCGGCCAGACCGGCACGATGGAAAAGCTGGTCTTTGAAATTCAGGAAAACAACATCGTCGGCTACCGGGCGTACCCCTACATCCTGGGCGCCGAAATCGACGTCGACAAGGCGTCGAAGGTGACGGGCACCACCGCGAAGTACTGCGACAAAGACGGCAAGTGCTCGGGCGGCCAGCCGTACTACGGCGCCCCCGTCGTGGCCTTTCCCATCAAGAGCCACTTCGACATTCAGCGCAACTACAACGCCGCGACCGGTGAACAGGGCAATGTGATTGCCGAGAACTCTTCCGACCGTCCGTGGAACCAGCGCGAGAACGTTCGCATCGACTGGTCGGCGAACGTGCTGAACGTCAACTCGGGCCTCAACTGGGGCACGGTTCAGAACCCGTCGGGTGGCTCGAGCTCGGGCACCTGGATTCAGGCGAATGAGAAGGGCGAAGACCCGACTGACTGGCCGGCCCGCGAGTGCACGAAAGACGGCGCGCAGGTCGACTGTGCCGTCAACGGCGCGAAGCTGACGTACATGGACTACACGGGCCGCTACATGGCGAACCCGGACCTCTATTACTACGAGGGGTACGGCTACATCCCCGTGTGCTGGCTGCGCGGCGGAGAGCAGAACGACTGCGGCTCGAGCGAAATCCGGATGAGGATCTCGATGTCGAAGGTCGACGCGAACCGCAGCCGTGACTACGAGCCCCTGCAGTACGACAACGACCTGATGAGCAAGTTTGGTTACTTCCGCACCGAGCGCCTCAACTATGACCGCAAGTTCGGCATCAACAACTCGGCCGTCATCCGCCTCGCGAACCGCCATCGCTTCTGGGAAAGCAGCTTCCAGAAGGGCGCCAACGGCGAGCCCGACAGCACCAAGCCGATTCCTTTCAAGGAACGCACGCTCAAACCGGTGAAGTACTACTTCAGCCGCGCCGACCTGATGGGCGGCAAAGAGAACTACGACGAGTACATGGAAGCCGCCCGCCGCCTCGAATCGGGTTGGGACAAGGCCTTCCGCCGCGCGGCCGCCGCCGCGCAGGAACGTGAAGTCACCGCGAAGCCGGAAGAGCAGGCGTTCTTCATCTGCGACAATCCGGTGCTCACCGACGGCCCCTGCGGCAAGGCGGGCTTCTCGCCGAAGTTCGGCGACCTTCGCTATAGCTTCATGAACACAGTTGCCGAGCCCGTCGCGAACGGCTTGCTCGGTTACGGCCCGTCGTCGGCCGACCCGGAGACTGGCGAAATCATCGCCGGCAACGCGAACACCTACCTCTGGGGCATCGACCTCTACGGCCGCCAGGTGCTCGACACCATCGACCTGCTGCTCGGCGAGACGTCGGTCAACGACTACATCACCGGCGCCGACATGAAGGCGTACATCAACAACAACCCTTCGTACTCCATCAACACGGTCGCGAAGAACGGTCAGAGCCTTCAGGCCGAGCTTCAGGGCATCCCCACGCGCAACGAGCAGACGAAGGGTGCTTTCGAGCGTCCGACCGAGCGCATGGGCACGCTGATGGAATCGCTGAAAGCGACCGGCGGCATGCCGAAGTACAGCCAGGATTCGTCGCGCGTTGCGGCCGAAGTGCTCGCGCAGAACCCGCAGCTCGAAGCGGCCTTGCTCGACAACCCGGACCTCGGCGATGACGTCGTCAACATGCTGCCTGCCGAGCTGCAGAGCCGCGCCGCCACCGACCTCGACTTCCGCCGCAAGGCTTCGCGCGCAGTGCTCACCAACGTGAAGGACAGCTACGACTACCGCCAGAAGCGCATCGACTGGGCCTCGCGCAACAACATCTACCTCGCCGAGTTCAATGACCGCACCCTGCTCGCGTTGGCGAACAAAGAAGGCAACCTGCGGACGGCGCGCATCGCGGCGCTGACCAACAGCGCGCACGACAAGTGCCAGAACAAGACGGCGTGCACGGCGGCTGAAGCGAAGGTCATCGCGAACGACGAGATTTCGAAGCGCATTCGCCAGTCGACCTGGCAGGCGACCAGCGAGCACGAAATCGGCCACACGTTCGGCCTGCGCCACAACTTCCAGGGCAGCTTCGACGCGATCAACTACTTCGACAGCTACTGGCAGATGCGCAAAGAAAGCCTCACCGTCGAGTCTGCCGGCGTCGCGAAGGTTCCGCGCACTCCGAACGACTTGAAGGCGACCGCGGACGGCACGCTCGGCCAGCTGATCGGCGGCATGTACGACCACGAGTACAGCTCGATCATGGACTACTCGGGCAAGATCAACGGCGACTGGAGCGGCGTCGGTAAATACGACGAAGCGGCCATTCTCTTCGCCTATTCGGGCGGCACCGCGCCGGGCTACGTCGAAGTGTTCAAGAGCGCGCGCCGCGAGAAGCGGGACTTCGCGGGCTCGGACGGCACGATCATGACCATCACGGGCGCGGGGCTCGACCTGCCGGTCGTCAACGCGCAGCACAAGTCGGCGGCGGTTCCCAACTACACCGAACGCTTCCACTACTCGGTGTCGCCGCTGCACTTCGGCGACGGCGCGCAGGGTGCGCCCATCAAGGACGTCATCGAGTCCGGCATCACGAAGTTCCGTGAGCGCGAGATTCGCAAGTACAGCGAGGTGAAGGCGGCGAACGACGCGCTGGCGGCCAAGCTCGAAGCGAACCCCGAGATTCAGAAGGATCCCGATGCGTACGCCGGAGCAATTGGCGCGGCCCCGATTCTCGAGGTCCCGTACATGTTCTGCACCGACGACCATGTCGGCGGCGTGCTGTCGTGCAACCGCTTCGACCGCGGCCCCGACTACTACGAGATGGCCCGCACCGAGCTCGAGGACTACTACAACTACTACTTCTCGAGTCACTTCAAGCGCGACCGCTACCACTTCAGCAGCAATGGCGCGTTTGGTGGCACCTACAGCGCCTTCTGGAACGTGGCCGACATCTACAAGAAGTGGGTGTTCGAGTTCTACAAACAGACCAGCTCTCAGGGTCAGGAAATCCGCGGCAAGTTCCCCGTCGACCCGATGCTGCAGGACTACTGGACGATGGCGGTGCTCGACGGCATCAACCAGCACCTGAACGTGATGTCGGTTCCGCCGACGGGCATGTTCATGTTGCGCAACCTGCCAGACGGTGCCCGTTGGGACATCGTCAGCGAGGGTGACGACTACGATGCCCTGAACGCGACGGGCCGCGCGAAGTTGCAGGACTACTACCGCCGGCGTTCAGGCGCGCTGGCCTTTGCCGACCTGCCCCGCGGTCTAGGCCGCCGCATGTACAGCCGCTACGACTACAAGTCGGGCTTCGGCTTCTTCAATCGCATGCAGGAAGCCGGTCACTACAACGACCAGATGGGCGCGATGTTCGCCGCCGTGTTCCCGGACGCGACGTTCCTCAACGCCGACGAATCGGCCGACAGCCGCCGCTACAACATCCCGTACTACCTCGTCTTCAAGAAGGAGCTCACGGACACGTTCAGCGCGCTCTGGGGAAACCAGGAAGAGCTGGTTCGCCCGATCATGTACCTGAAGAAGAACGGCATCAATCAGGTCTACCAGGCGCCGAACCCGACGACGGGCGCGTGCGACCCGGGCTGCTCGATCGCCGAGCCGAACGGAACCGGGCCTGCGGCCAACAAGTGCGTGTGCCCCGGCCTCGAGTGGAAGCGCTTCGTGAAGGGCTCAGACCTGATCAGCGGCTTCAACTACCCGCGCGAGACGGGCAAGCTCTGCTCTGCGGGTCAGACGGTCAACTGCCTCACCGCCGACCAGAAGCCGGCGCAGGGCAACATCCAGCTGACGTGGACGAGCCGCATCTACTCGATCTACCTGGGTGAGGCGCTGTTCCGCGTGAACTACGACCTCGACTACGCGAAGGCCAACCAGATCATCAAGCTGGGCGGCAGCGAGCAGCAGACCATTGCCAATGGTTTCCACGCGGTCGAAGTGCAGGACATTCTGACGGGCTCGCGATACGTCGCGCTGGAAAAGGACGGCGCGCCGCCCAACTCGACGCCTGCCGTCCGCATGGTGGGCATCTCGAAAGACGTGCTCCAGATGGTCAAAGATCCGGCCTCTTGCCCGCTGCCGACCTACCTCGCCAACCTCGGATACGTCGGCTACGACTGCATGAACGCCGACCAGGCGAACAACCCCGCGCTCGTGGAAGAGAAGCGCAAGTTCTGGACGGACGTCTTCCGCGACACCATTCGTGACCTCGACCTGATGCGCGGCATGTACAAAGCGTACGGGAAGGCATTCTGAACATGACCACCGCAAAGACTCTCGGAGCCCAATCAATGAAGACCTACTCTGCGTCGCTGTTGGTGGCCGTGGCGGTGGTCGTGTCGGGTTGCAGCACGCCCGACCTGATCGATCGCACCACGCCGAACTACGTCACGAAGGCCGACCTGCTGGAAGGCACGTGGTACATCAAGGAGTCGGTGGTCGACGTCCCGAAGACCTCGGGCGCGGCGACCATCGGCTATGGCAGCCAGCTCGAGAAGGTCCGGTGGGAAATCCACGAAGACCTGCTCGTGGGTTACCGGACGTACGAGTTTGCCCCGGGCCTCGACCCGAACATCGACCCCGTGAAGTCGAAGATCGGCAAGGTCGTCACCCGCGACGGCCGCCCCTACAAAGGTGCGCCGGCATTCGCGTACAAGATCTTGAGCCACTTCGACCGCCAGCGTGGGTACAACGCGGCCACCGGTGAGCTCAACAACGTCCTCGCTGAGGATTCGTCGGACAAGCCCTGGTACGAACGCAAGTTCATGCGCGTCGACTGGCGCGCGAACCAAGCGGTCAACTACAACAACTGCACCAACGCCAACAATGTCTCGAATTGCACTCGGGGCAGCGGCTCGTACTTCCGCTACGTCACCGCTGAAGACCAGAACAAGCTCGACAACGCCTGGTACGAAAGCCGCGGGCCGGCGACTGCCGAGAACCCGAAGGGCGCGCTGAACTATTTCGACTTCACCACCGAAGCGATCATGAACCCGCCGACCATCTATTACCCTGGTTACGGCGACATCCCGTACTGCATGATCAACCCGACCACCGACTGCGAGAGCGCGCTGGTGCGCATCCGCACCTCGGTTCGTAAGGTCGACGACCAACGCGTGGAACAGTATGAGCCCCTGGTCTACGGCGAGAAGCTGATGAAGAAGTTCGGCTTCTTCCGCCAGGAAATGCTCTCGTACAACAAGGGCTACGGCTTCACCGAGTCTGGCCGGCTGCTCTACGCGATGCGCCACAACATCTGGGCGGGCAAGACGAAGGCGGAAGACGGCAAGACGATTCCCGTCACCAAGCGCGACCTTCGCCCCATCGTCTATTTCACGACTGAGAACACCCCGGTTGAGCTCGACAAGGCCGCCGAGGATCTTCAGAACAGCTGGGACAAGGCTTTCCGTCGCGCTGTCGCGGTTCCCCGCGGCGTCGAGACGAAGGACGTGCCGCAGATGTTCTACGTCTGCAAGAGCCCGGTTCCGGTGGGCGCTCCTGCGGCCTGCGGTGCGGCTGGCACCTACGCCCGCATGGGCGACATCCGCTTCAACCTGATTCCCTACGTCGAGCAGATTACGGGCGGCCTTCTCGGCCTCGGCCCGTCTTCCACCGACCCCGAGACCGGCGAGATCGTGCAGGCCGTGGCCAACGTCTACGGGCCGGGCATGGACACGTGGACGGGCGCTGCGATGCAGACGCTCGACGTCCTCAACGGCGAGGTGTCGCTGGCCGACATCGCAGTCGGTAAGGACATCAAGGACTACGTGTTCGACAACCTGAACGCGACCGACCCCCGCCGCCCGGCGAACGGGCCGTGGAGCTCGACGCAGCCGCTGGTTTCCGACAGCACCCGCCCGATGGGCAGCTTCTTCCGCCCGCAGGGTGAGCTCGCTGCAAAGCTCGAGAACTACCAGAAGGTCGGCCACCTGCCCCTGCGCAAGCAGGACCGCAAGGCCATCGTCGAGAAGCTGATTTCTGGCAACCCTGCGCTCGAGAGCGAGCTGATCAACATGCCTGAGGTTCGCGCCGCCGTGATGAGCAGCGTGCCCAACCGCGCTTTCCAGGCGAAGCTCGCCAGCGACAGCAGCTTCTACCGCCAGGTGGCGCTGCAGACGATGCTCGGCACCGACCCGTTGACCGCGTACAAGAAGAACCTCGCGAAGACGCCCCAGCCGGAAATCGGCTGCGAGTACAAGCTCGAGTTCTTCGACGACGACTACCTCGGCATCGCGAAGGCGAAGAAGAAGATCTACGACACGAAGTTTGCTGCGCTGACCACCTCAGGTCACATCAGCTGCGTCGACACCGCCAAGTGCACCCCCGCTGAAGCGAAGCCCCTGGCCCGCAAAGAAGTCTGGGACGATCTTCGCCGCGACGCCTACCGTTCGGTGGGCGAGCACGAGGTTGGCCACACGGTCGGCCTGATGCACAACTTCATCGGTTCTGCCGACGCGTTGAACTACCTGGATGCGTACTGGCCGATGCGGAAGGACACCATCGGCGTGATGGTCGGTGGAAAGCGCGTGTTGCCGGTGACGCCGCAGAACCTGCAGGACGCGTCGAAGCCGAACCAGAAGCAGATCGATGACGGCATGTACGAGTACGCGTACTCGTCGATCATGGACTACGGCGCGCGGATGAACGCCGACATCCACGGCATCGGCAAGTACGACGACGCCGCGATTCTCTTCGCCTACTCGGGCGGCTTCGAGCCGGGCTGGGTCGAAGTGTTCAACGACATGCGCAACGACTACGACAACCCCAACTACGCCGTCGACACGGACAACCTGGCGAAGAAGCTTTCCGTCCGCGGCGCCCACGTCGAAATCCCGTTGGCGAACGTCGAGCACTACACCCCGGTCAACTCGTTCATCACCGACCGCTTCCACTACACGACGCTGCCGTTCATGTTCGCCGACAAGAACCAGGAATTCGAGGCTGGCCTCACCCAGGGTCTGAAGCGCATGAGCAACCGCAGCTTCCGCAAGTGGTCCGAGATGGAGCCCGTGTACGCGCGCATCGAGAAGGAAATCAAAAACTTCAACCTCTCGTCGGGCGGCTTTTCTGAGCCTGACTGGAACCGTGCGCGCGACATCATCAAGGTCTCTGCCCGCAACGCGCCGATCGAAGTCCCCTACATGTTCTGCTCGGACTACGAAGTGGGTGCGAACGTGATGTGCAACCGCCACGACCAGGGCGCTGACCTTTACGAGATGACCAGCAAGTGGGTCGAACGGTTCGAGAACTCGTACGTCTGGAGCAACTTCCGCCGCGACCGCTTCACCTACGGAGTCAATTCGGCGCTGAGCAAGAGCCGGTACATGGAGAACATCCCTAACGTGTACCAGCAGTGGCTCTTCAACCTGTACTTCGCGCAGAGCGCCTACCAGCTGACCCAGGAACAGATGGACGAGTTCTTCGGCGCGGGTGACCCGATCTGGCAGAACTACTGGACGATGGCGGTGATGGACTCGACCAACCTGCTGCTGCGGCAGATGGTGACCCCGTCGGTCGGCTACCACGGCAAGAACGCCGCAGGTCGCTGGGTGCACCTGACGGCGAACAAGGCCAACAATGGCCGGCTGTCCACGGAAGCCGAGAACGCGTTGATTGCGAACGCGAAGACGGCAGCGGGCGGCGGCTTTACGGACGTGGCCTACGTTCCCCGCGGCAAGGCGCGCAGCATGTACTCGAACTACGACACCAACGGGTACGACGGCTTCACGCGCATCACGGAAGTGGGTCACTTCTGGGATCAGCGTCTGGCGCTGGCGGCGCTCACCAGCAGCGAGACGAACTTCCTCGGCGTCGACCGTGGATCCGACGCGCTGCGGTACTCGCTGCCGTACTACACGACGTTCAATCGCGAGCTCGCTCCTCTGTTCCGCGACGTGTGGACGGAGAACAAGGTCGGCCTCACCCAGGGCCTGAGCAAGCTGCCGGACGGCACGGCGATGGTGACGGGTGGCACGATGATTCGCGCCGACCGCTACATTCTCGGGTTCAACTACCCGCCTGCGGCCCAGACCCCGGTTGACGGCTCGGGCAACGCGCTGACGATGGAAGCGGTCGAGTCCAGCCCGGCGTGGGGCACCCGCTTCTGGACCCAGGTTTTGGGAATGGCGTACTTCACCGAGAACTTCAATCAGGAGTTCGCGAGCTTCAACCAGATCTACAAGCTGGGCTCGGGCGAAGCGCTCACTCCGACGGACAACTACGTCTCGGTCAGCTTCCCTGACCCGACGAACGCAGCGGTCGCGACGGAAATCTCGAAGCAGCTGCCCGACCTCGTCGGCGGCTACGTGTACGCCGGCCTGAAGCAGATCAACGGCAGCGTCTACGTCGGCACCCCGGCGTCCGTGCTGCTCGTCGACCGCGCCAACACCCAGGCGGCGAAGTTCGTCACCGCGAAGTCGACCAACACCCGGGTCGACGGCCTCTCGGCCGCCGAGTGGGAAGGTCAGCTGCGTGAGACCGTGCGCAGCCTGGAAATCATGCGCGGCCTGTACGACATCTTCGGTACGGCCTGGTAACGCGAGCCTGAAGTCTTGAACATCGACGCCCGGGTGCCCACGCGGTGCCCGGGCGTTTTCGCATTCGAAGAGGTCTGCTTTTGAGCGTCTGCGCCCGGTGTCCCCGCGTGCTGGGGACGAGCTGCTGCGAGGTGAAGCCGGGCGAGCAGCTGGCGACGCTGACGTGGGCCGACGCCGAACGCGTGACGCGCGCGACCGGGCTGCACGCGTCGCACTTCACGGAATTCGAATTGCTGGACGAAGCAGAAGCCACGCGCTGGTCGCTGCTGCACCCGCAGTTTCGTCACTACTTCGGGCCGCGGACGCGCAGGCTCACGCTGCGGCGAAAGAATGGCGCGTGCGTGTTTCATGGCGAGCAGGGCTGCCGGCTTTCCGAAGAGCTGCGTCCACTCGCGTGCCGGCTGTATCCGTTCGAAGTGCGCGCGCACGGCGACTGGGGCCTGCAGGTCGACCGCTTCGGCTCGGTGGAAGAAGCGCTGGCCGCGGGCGAGCACGCGTGCCTCGCAGTCGAAGAATCCGACTCGTTCGAGGCTTTGAGGGCGGCGTTCGGAGCCACGCGCGAGGCCTTGGAAGCCCTGCGAGAAATGCTGGAGGCCGAGGCGAAGGACCACGGGCGGCGTGAGCAGGCTCTTCACAGCGAAGATCCGCGGTGATTTAGAGGGTGTTCGTGTTCGCACCCGCGCCCTACCAGCTCGAGCTGTTTAACGCGCGCCGCGCCGAGGCCTCCAAAGCGGGCCTGCCGAAGCCCCCGCGGC
>JAYUXE010000318.1:0-2157 GCA_043753165.1 Archangiaceae bacterium
GCGCCGGGCGGCGCTGCAATCTCGAACTATTTGCGCGAGTCTTCGTTTTTTCCGAAGAGTTCGCGGCGGGCGGAGTCAGCGACGGCGACGACGGCGGCGTGGCGCAAGCGGCGCTCGACGGAAATCGCCCAGAAGCGCTCGGTGACGTCCTCGGTGCGGCCGACCACCTGCACGTCGTACTGCCGGCAGACCTCGTCTTCGATGACGGTCGGCGCTGCAAACACGCCACGGCCGCGCATGCCGAACGTCATCAGCAGCGCGCTGTCGTCGAACTCGGCGACCACCTTCGGCCGCACGCCCAACGAGTCGAGCCAGATTTCGAGCTGCCGGCGAACGGTGGTCGAGCGCGAGGGCAGCAGCATCGGCGTGTTGTCGAGGCTCTTCGGAAATCCGCGGCGCAGTGAAGCGGCCTGGCCGGTGCGGGCGAAGAAGGTGGTGCCGCTCTCGCCGAGCGCGTGGCTGAACGCCTTCACCTTGATGTCGGCCGGCGCGGGCGAGTCCGAGAGCACGACGTCGAGCTCGTGAAGGGCGAGCTCACCGAGCAGCTGGGGCAGCGGGCCTTCGTGACACTCGAGCTGCAGCAGCGGCACCGCGTCGAAGGCCGGCTCGAGCAGACGCTGCGCGACGAGCTTCGGGATGACGTCTGCGACGCCGACCGCGAACCGCAGCCCGGTGCCCGGCGTGCCGCCCGTCTCGAGCGCCTTCTGCAGCTCTTTGCCGAGCCTGAAGATTTCGTCGGCGTAGCGAAAGGTCGTCTGGCCGACGTCGGTGAGCACAAGCTTCCGGCCCTGGCGCTGAAAGAGCTTCTGGCCCAGCGATTCTTCCAGCGTCTTCAGCTGGGTCGAGATGGTGGGCTGCGACAGGTGCAGCTCTTTGCTCGCGGCGGCGATGGTGCCCGCGCGGGCGACAGTCCAGAAGTAGAGCAAATGATGGTAATTGAGCCAGGCCATTGGTTTTCACTATATGCGCATCGGAGGCTTCATGCTCACACTCGTGCAAAATCTTCAGCAGACGGTGGCGGCGTTGTGCTCGGAAACGTGCGCCGGCCGCGCCCCTGGAACCGCAGGCGGCCAGGCGGCGCGCGCGGTGGTGCTCGACGCATTCACCCGGGCTGGATGCGCTGCGAAGGAACAGCCTGTGCCCGGGTGCAGCGGCGCGAACGTGCTCGCCGAAATGAAGGGCGATGCCGCGCGGTGGGTCCTGGTCGGCGCGCACTTCGACCATTTGGGGCAACACGGAGGCTCGACGTTCTTCGGTGCCGACGACAACGCGGCGGCGGTGGCGATTCTGGTCGAGGTCGGGCGTGCGCTGGCTGCGAAGCCGCCAAAGGGACGCAGCGTGTTGCTCGCCGCGTTCGACGGTGAAGAGCCGCCGCATTTCCACACCTCGGGCATGGGCTCGGCGTACTTCGTCGCGCATCCGACCGTGCCGCTGTCGGAAATCGACTTGATGGTGTGCATGGATCTGGTCGGGCATGCGGTCGGGCCTGTCGCTGCTCCGGCCGGCATTCGGAATTCGCTCTTCGCGCTCGGGGCTGAACGCAGCGAAGGGACCTCGAAGCTGGTCGATTCGATTCAGGAGCCGGGCGTCACAGTGCGTCGCGCGGATGCCGACGTCATTCCGCCGCTGTCCGACCACTGGGCCTTCTGGCACCGTCAGGTGCCGTTCTTGTTTCTCACCTGCGGCCGCTGGGAGCACTACCACCGGCCGTCCGACACGCCCGAGAAGCTCGACTACGTGAAGATGGCGGCGACGGCGAAGTGGCTTGAACGCCTGGTGCGCGAGACATGCGCGCGGCCGGACGGAGCGGTGAAATTTTCCGAAGTGCACGACGATGCGTCGACGCTCGCGTCGCTCCGCGCATTGCTCACGGGCCTCGGTGGCGCAGAGGCCGCGATGGGACTTCAGGCGATCGACGGGCTCGAGCAGCAGCTGGATTCTGCCGGTCGATTGCCGGCGGCGCTTCACGCCCGTACCCAGGCGCTGGTCGAGATGATCGAAACCGCGCTCGCCTCGACCAGCGCCGGCTAAAGCGAAAGCCGGAAGAAAAACGAGGCGGAAAGAAAGACAAAGCCGCTCCTATTCCCGTCACGCATCGGACCTCGGCCCGCTGCGCACGACGGGCGCCCTCAGGCTTGATGCCTTTCATGAGCTCGA
>JAYUXE010000319.1:0-5251 GCA_043753165.1 Archangiaceae bacterium
CGACGGTGGCACCGGCGGTGGCGGCGGTTCCAGCGGTTGCTTCGAAGATTCCGAATGTCCCGACAAGGGCGGCGGGCTCTTCTTCTGTAACACCACGACCAGTGCGTGCGAGCCGTCGTGTCGCGTGAAGGATGACTGCGGAGCCGCCAAGCGCGGTCAGTTCGCGCTCGCCTATTGCGCGAACGGTCTCGGTTGCCAGTGCGACGAAGGCAAGTGCGTGGGCAGCCTCTGTTCGGCGGACGCCGACTGCGGCGCCACCCAGGTCTGCCGCAGTGGCGCGTGCGTCACCGAGCCGGCCGCGACCACTGTCGCCACGTGCGCGGTGATCCCCGACTACGTGGTGATCAAGCAGGGTGAGAAGGCGAAGTTCTGGGTCTCGGCCTGGGACGCGGCAAAGGTGCCGGTCGTCGTGAAGACGGGCATCACGTGGTCGGCGGTGAACGCCTCGGTCATCGCTCCTGCGGCGGTGAATGGCGCCAGCGTCGAATTCACGGGTGGCACGCCGAACGCGATGGCCGAGGCCGCCGTGAAGGCGACCATCGGTGGCAAAGAGTGCACCGCAAAGGTGCGCGTCATCTCGAACGTCGCTCCGGTGGCGGGCACGATCAGCGTGATCGTGACCGACGAGCTCAGCGGCCGCCCCATCGCGGGCGCGTCGATTCTCGCGTCTGACAAGGACACGGGCCTCGCGATTGGCGCTGCGGTGCCGACCGATGCGAATGGCCAGGCGACGATTCTCGCCATCCCCGGCACGTCGGTGACGGTCACCGCGTTCCACGCCGACTACAACTACCTGACGATCGCGAACTACGACATGGCGGGCTCGCGCTTCCTGTCGTTCGTGCTGCGCCGCAACCAGGTCGACAAGTACGGCGGGTACAAGGGCACGTTCAAGAACGTCCCGGCGACCTCCAACGTGCACGCCGGCATCTCGGGCGCGTCGCTGGCCGGCTCGATCACGGACCTCTCGTTCGCGCAGCTGCTGGGCCCGAGCGTGAAGACCCGCGTGAAGATCGGCATGGCGATCGACCAGATGGACGTGCCGCTTCCCGCGGGCGTGTTCCTCGGCTTCACCGACCAGACGATCAAGGGCCAGGTCTCGGCGCAGGGCCTTGCGGGCACGTGCGTGACGACGGCCGGCATCCCGGACGAAGCGGCCATCGCCGCCGGCACCTGCGGCACCCGCACGGCGTGGGCGCTGGCGGGCGACGTTCCGCTGGGTGACCTGCCCATCGACGCGGTCGCGGGCGGCCTCAACATGATCGACTTCGGCAAGGTGCTCTCGCGCATCATCCCGATCTTCAAGAAGTTCAACAGCTCGGTCGTGCGCGACGTGCAGTTCACGCTCAAGCCCACGCCGAAGGACGCGATGGGCAAGCCGGTGTTCAGCGACACCACCGGGTTCACCACCACGGATCACAACTTCTTCCAGGCCGGCACGGCTTCGACCACGGAAGTTCCCCTGGCGTTCAACCTCGTCACGAAGGTTCCCGAGCTGCCGAAGTACAAGAACACCTACGTCGACGCGGCGATTCTGCTCGGCGGCGCCATCGTTCCGGGCCGCGGAGTGGTTCCGCTGGGCATCGGCGCGGCGGTCAACACGGACATGACGCCTTCGAAGACGGACCCCCAGTCGGACCTCGTGACGCCGGGCCTCGTGACCCTGCGCATGTCGCCGACTCACCACGGCATCGAAGGCTCGGAGTACGGCATCGTGGCCCTCGGCCTTTCGCTGAAGAGCATCACCGACGCGAGCGCGGGCCTGGCGACGTCGGCGATCTTCTCGCGCGTCACCGAGAACCGCCTCAAGTTCGACCCGAAGGGCACGACGCCGGTCGACATCGGAGCCAACTTCCCGGGCTTCCCGGAATCGGCGAAGTACAACTTCACCAGCTCGGCGGCGGGCGGCATCAACGGCCGCAGCTTCAAGTTCAGCAGCGCGACTGAAGCGAGCGCGACGGGTTCTTCGTTCACCCGCGTCGTGTTCACCGACTCGGCGGACCACACGTGGGTCGTCTTGATGGATCCCGCTGCGGCCACCACCGGCTTCTCGCTGCCGACGCCTCCGGGCACGTTCGGCGACCGCACGTTCTACACGGGCATGAACACCGGCTCGCGTTCGACGTTCCTCGTCCAGCAGATCCGCCTCAATGACAACCCGTCGGCCGCGACGGGCACGACGATCTCGTTCAACAAGCTGGTCGAGTTCAACTCGACCAACGCCGATCGCCTCGTCGACTTCACCACGGGCTTCAGCCTCGTCGACTACGACCGCCCGTCGATCGTCTGGAAGACGCCGGCCGCTGCAGGCATGAACGTCGCGAAGGGCAGCGTCGTCGTCGCCACCGTGAAGGGCTTCAAGGTCGGCTCGACCCTGACGGAAGACGGCTTCGTTCGTCTCTCGATCACCCCTGCGAACGCGATGTGCCCGGATGTCGATGTGAAGACGGACGCGTCGATGGGCAAGGGTGACATCTCGATCACCATCCCGGCGGCGTGCGTGCAGGCAAGCGCGACGCTGACCGTAAGCCTGGTCACCATCGCGGGCGCCCCGATTGCGCCTCCCGTCTCGGCGGCCATCACCGCGAACATCCAGTAGCCGTTCTCGGTCGCAGCGAAAAGTCATCCGGGGCTCCAACCTTTTGAACGGTTGGGGCCCCGTTTGTTTGGGGCTAGCGTCGCGCGCCATGAAGACTTCGCGATTGACGGTCGACCTGAACCTCGCCACTTCCTCGCAGGTCGGGCCATCAGGCCTGGCAATGTCGCAGTTCACATCTCTGGCTCCGAAGGCGATGGAGTCGCACGACGCGCTCACCACTGCGCACAAGACGGGGAAGCTCGGCTTCATGGCGCTGCCCGATGATCACGCGGCGAAAGACGCGGCCAAGGCGATCGCCCAAGAGCTTCAGGGGCAGTTCGACGATCAGCTGGTGCTCGGCATCGGCGGCTCGAGCCTCGGCGCAAAGGCGCTGGTGACGTCGCTGTGCCACCCGTTTCACAACCTGCTTCCCAAAGAGAAGCGCGGCGGCGGGCTGCGCACGTTCTTCCCCGACAACTCGGACGGCACGACCTTCTCGCGCCTGCTGGAGTTCGTCGACGTCGGCAAGGCGGGCATCGTCGCGATCACGAAATCCGGCGGCACCGCCGAGACCTGGGCCCAGCTGCTGTACCTGCAGGAAAAGCTCGGCGCTGCGGCGATGAAGAAGCAGGTGGTGGCCGTCACGGATCCGTCGAAAGGCGCGCTGCGCTCGGTCGCGACCGCGCAGGGCTGGCGCACGCTGCCGGTGCCTCAGAACATCGGCGGCCGGTTCTCGGTCTTCACCGCGGTGGGGTTGCTGCCTGCGGCGGCCGCGGGGGTCGACGTCGATCAGCTGCTCGCCGGAGCGTCGTCCATGGTTCGTCGCTGCAGCGCGTACCAGCTGTTCGACAACCCCGCCTACCTGTTGGGCAGCGCGCTGTTCCTCTTCGATCGCGAGCGCGGCCGGCCGGTGCACGTGTTCATGCCGTACGCCGACGCGCTTCGTGAGACGGGCGACTGGTTCGTGCAGCTGTGGGCCGAGAGCCTGGGAAAGAAGAACCACGGCCCGACGCCGATGGGCGCCGTGGGGGCGACCGATCAGCACTCGTTGCTGCAGCTGCTGATGGAAGGGCCGAACGACAAGGTCACGGTCTTCGTCGTCGTCGAAGAGCCGCGCGTCGACCTGCCGATTCCGAAGGGGTTCGAAGACCAGCCCGACGTGAAGTACCTGAACGGGATCACCTTCAACACGTTGCTGGCGGCGGAACAGCGCGCGACAGCGGCGGCGCTGGCTGCGGCGGGGCGGCCGTCGATCACGATCACGCTGCCGCGGCTCGACGCGTTCGCGCTGGGCGAGCTGATGATGCTGCTCGAGATCGCCACCGGCTTCGCGGGGCCACTGTACGGCATCGACCCCTATGATCAACCAGGCGTAGAAGCAGGAAAGCGGTATGCATGCGGATTGTTGGGACGTCCGGGCTACGAGGACGCCGCGGCCGAGCTGAACAAGCGGCCGAAAGCCGACCCCGCCTGGGTGGTCTGAGCTACCATCGCCGGCCAGATGGCGAAGACCAAGACCGTCGTCACGGTCATCTCCAAGATCTCAGATCGCCCCGTCACGCGTGACGCCGCGCTGGTCGTGATTCACGGGCTTGATCTGGGCCGCAAGTTCGACCTCATCAAGTCGCCCACCGTCGTCGGCCGCAGCTCGAAGGCCGACATCCAGATCGATCAGGAATCGATCAGCCGGCACCACGCGAAGCTCGTCAACCGCGACGGCAAGGTGACGGTCGAAGACCTCGGCTCGACCAACGGTTCCTTCGTCAACGACGATCCCGTCGACGGCGAGGTCGCGCTCCGCAACGGCGACCTGGTGAAGATCGGGCGCACCATCTTCAAGTTCATCGCCGGCGGGAACATCGAGGCCGCGTACCACGACGAGATCTACCGGCTGACCACCGTCGATGGCCTCACCCAGGTCTTCAACCGGCGGTACTTCGAAGAGACGCTCGAACGCGAGCTGTCGCGCTGCAACCGGTACGGGCGCGCATTGTCACTGGTGCTGCTCGACATCGACTTCTTCAAGGTCATCAACGACACCCACGGGCATCTGGCCGGCGACCACGTCTTGAAGCACGTCGCTTCGTCGCTGAAGACCCGGGTGCGCCGCGAAGACATCGTCGCGCGGTGGGGCGGCGAAGAGTTCGGGCTGCTGCTGCCCGAAGTCGACTTGAAGGGCGCCACCGCGTTGGCCGAAAAGGCGCGGAAGATGATCGAGAAGACGAAGTTCGAGTACGACAAGCAGGCGATTCCCGTCACGGTCTCGGCCGGCGTCGCAGCGCTCAGCGCGGATCTCGCCGACGGAACCGACCTGATCCGCCTCGCCGACACCCGTTTGTACGAAGCCAAAGAGTCGGGTCGCAACAAAGTCTGCGCGTAGGCGCTACTCGCCCCGGCCCACGCGGGTTTGATCGTCGATGCCGATGGGGCGTGCCCGCGTTTTCTGGCGCGAATGGCCCGTTCTCTGACGAAAGCGGCCGGTGCAGACCTCGAAAGCGCCATGTGCGTACCGGTGCGCGGCAAGAAAAGTCGGCACGGCGGCTGCGACAGCGAACTCAAACTCGTTTCGCTTTCCAAGGATCCCCGTGCGCGCCTCGCTGGTCGGAATCATTTCCCTCGTCATTCTTTCTACCGGCTGCAGGTCGAACTCGAGCACCTCGGGGGGCGGAGGCG
>JAYUXE010000320.1:0-5251 GCA_043753165.1 Archangiaceae bacterium
GGCGTCGACGAACCCAGGGACTTCGGGGACCCGGTCGCGCCCCCCCATGGCGTTGTAGAAATGGAAAAGCGCGACGACGCTCGCGGCCACACCCCGAAGAGAATCGATGGCCAGCAGTCGCGGGGCACCCTCAGCATGCACCCCGGTCATCGCGCGAACACCTCATCGAGCAGCTTCAACGCCGTCGCATACATCGCCAACTGTCGCCGCGGCGCGTCGTCGTGCAGCGGCAACATACTGGCGAACAGCAGCGCAGTCATCAGCAGCACCTCGCGGCGATCGAACGGAGCTCCGGCACCGAAGAACACGGCCTCGAAGCGCTCACGAATGCGCTCGTGGTCCGCGCGAGAACGGAGCTCGAGGTCGAGCGTCGCCCCGCTGGCCTTCACCGAGAAGAGGTCGTTGGTGAGGAAGTCGTAACGCCCGTGCACCGAGTGGTACAGCTTTGCGATGTCGTAGCGCGCGTCGCCGGTGATGCCCGTCTGGCCGAAAGAACCGCGCGGGTCGACCAGCTTGCACACGCGAGATCTGAAGTCGTACAGGATGTTCGAGAAGCAGAGGTCCCCGTGAATGACGCTGCCGCGCGCGTTCACCGCCATGCGGCCGACTTCCTGCTCGATGCGGGGCCACAGCGCGTTCAAGTTCTGCACGCCGCGCCCGTTGAGACGAATCTCGCCCTCGTGCTTCACGAGCGTCATCAGCTCGGGCGGCCCTGACAGCCGTTCGAGACGCTCCTTCGTCTTGCCCACCAGCATCTGCTCGAGCGTGCCGGCAGCGAGGGGGCGCGAATGCGCCATGAACTTCTCGGCGACGATGGCGCGTAGGTGCCGGAAGATCCTTTCCCACACGCCCGGGTCGACGTTCTCGAACACGTACGCTTCGGCCAGTGACGGATACCCGTAATACTCGAGCGTCACGTACGGAGCCGCCCAGTCCACCGAGAAGTCGACGACGCGTGGAAACAACACCGCCAGCTCGGCCGGCAACAGCCGCAGGTAATTGATCTCGTCGATGAACTTCTCGACGTTGCGGCTCTTCTTCGTGATCGTTCCCAACACGGGGTCAATCTTCAGCTCGTTGAACGCGCGCTTCTGCAGCAGCGCCTGGTGCGACGCCGCCTGACGATCCGCGTTGCCGCAGTCGAGCCAGTCCCCTGCACGCTCGGCGCGCAACGGAGTCACCTGTGCGACCCGATCGAGGATCGCCTTCATCTCCGTGGGGCGAGCCATCGATTCCGCCTCGACGACCGCTGCATCCGCGCTGGCCTTCAACACCGATGCATCGGGGAAGCAGTACACGCCAATCAGCGCGTTCAACGGCCCCTTGAGCTCAGGCTCCTTGTCCTTTAAAGCGCTCACGAGCCCCGTCTTGTCCGTCTCGACGACGCACCACCGGTACGACTCTTCGACGGGGCTCACCAACACCGTGGGCGAAGCCGAGCCGAGCACCGCTGGATCCGCGAACTGGAAGTGCGTGTCTCCCAGCACGATGACGGCGCGCTGGCTCTTCACGGTGCGCGCCAGATCCGCAACCGTCTGCCCGAGCCCGCCCATCTTCGACGGGGTGATGAACTCGATCTCGCAGGTGCTGCCGAACGCGCCGTTGACGAAGTCCTCAATGAATCCACCGCGCCGCGCGACCGCGATCACGAACTTCGTCAGCCCCAGCGACCGCAGGTAGCTCATCGTCCAGTGGATGACGGGCCGGCCCGCGACGGGGATCAACGCAGGGTTTTGAATGTTCGACAGGGCAAGCAGGCCCTCAGGCACGCGACCCGCCGCAGGGATAAGAACGGTCGTTTCGGAGGCAGCGTTGAGGGTCATCGAAAGTGCGGCTAAGTACCCGCGCCGGCCTTTTCCCATTCACCCTCGGCCACCGCAAGGCACTCGAATCACATGTGTGGAATCGCAGGAATCTGGACCAACGAACCCGCCAAAGAGGCGGAGGCGCGGGTCAACGCCATGCTGGCGGCGATGAAGCACCGCGGACCCGACGGCAGTGGCACCCTCGCCTTCTCCGGGGGGGCGGCCGGCATGGTTCGCCTTGCCCTCGTCGACCTCTCCGAACGCGGCCAGCAACCGCTGTGGTCGCCCGATCGCCGCGTCGCGATCATCTTTAACGGCGAGATGTACAACCACGCCGAGCACCGGGCGCGCCTGAAGGCCGCCGGCCACACCTTCACGTCCGAAAGCGACACCGAGGTCGTTCTCAATCTCTATCTCGAACGCGGGGAGTCCTTCGTCGAGGACATCCGCGGCATGTTCGCGATCGCGATCTTCGATTTCCGTGATCGCGGAATGGGTCACCCGCCGAAGCTCGTCCTCGCGCGCGACCCGTTCGGCATCAAGCCGCTGTACCTCCACCGAGACGCGCGCGGCCTCGCCTTCGCGTCCGAGCTCCGCGCGTTGCTGATGTCGGAACGCGTTCGCGCATCGGTCAATCAGGAAGCGCTCGCCGACTTCCTCACGTTCGGTTTCGTCCTCCAGCCGCGCACGATGCTCGACGGCGTCGCGATGCTCGAGCGCGGCACGATGCAGGTGCTCGAAGAAGGGAAGCCCGATCGCAAGCACCGCTTCTGGTTGATGCCGCCCGCGTCGGATTCAGGAGACGACTTCGAGACGTCGGCCGAAAAGGTCCGCGCCGCGCTCGAAGACAGCGTTCGAATCCACGCCCTCGCCGACGCGCCCGTCGGTGCATTCTTGAGCGGCGGAGTCGATTCCTCTGCGGTGGTCGGCCTGATGGCGAAGCACAACCCAAAGCTGCGCACGTACACCGTGAAGCTGAAGGATCCGGCGTACGACGAATCGCACTTCGCGCGCGACTTCGCCTCGAAGCTCGGCACGGTGCACACTGAAGTCGAAGTCGGCAACGACGACGTGCGCGAGCTGTTTCCGAAGTTCGCGGCCTCCCTCGATCAACCCTCGACCGACGGCTTCAACACCTGGATCGTCAGCCGCGCCGCAGCGCGCGACGTGAAGGGCGTTCTCTCGGGGCTTGGCGGCGACGAATTTTTCGCCGGCTACCCGGTGATCCGCCGCATGGCCGCGCTGGGCCCGGACAAGCGACTCCAAAAGCTTGGTTCGTTCGCGAGTCGGTTCGCATCGCGTGCCCCCGACTTCGCGCAGGCCCAACTGTCGCGCCTGACCGCACGCGAGAGCCCGATTGCGATGTGGTCCGCCGCGCATCGCGTCTTCTTGCCCAACGAAGTCGAGACACTCGTCGGGTTGCGCGGCGACGGAGCGCACCGCTTGAACGCCACCCTCGGCGAACGTCTCACCGACAACAACCCCGTCGATCAGGGTTGCCAGCTCGACGTCTGGGCGTACATGGGGTGCCAGCTGCTGCGCGACTCAGACACTACGAGCATGGCGAGCTCACTCGAGCTGCGCGTGCCCCTGGTCGACCGTGCCATTGCAGCGTGCGCCCGTTCGATTCCCGCCCGTCACAAGATTGAAGAAGGCGCGCTGCCTCCCGCCAAGCGCGTGCTCGTCGAGGCGGTTCGCGATCTCCTCCCGGCCGACATTCATCAGCGGCCCAAGCGTGGCTTCGCCTTGCCCTTCACCGAGTGGTTGAACGGTCCATTGAAGCCCATCGTCGACGACTCGCTCGGTGCACTTCGACGCCGCGGAATCTTGCGAGCAGTGGCCTCTCCGTCGACGCCGACCCAGACATGGTCTTTGCTCGTTCTCGAGCTGTGGTGCCAGTCGCTGATCGATTGAATCTCGCTCGGCCGAGCGGGCACTCGACAGGTATTTGCACGGCTGCTACGACCCGCGCCAAATGTCGATGAGCCGCTCCTCTTGCAAGACCCAACTCCAGCGCTGATGTCGTCACCGGCAGTCCTCAAACAGCGGGCCGGCCTGCGCCTCGGGTTCATCAGCGGCCGGATGTGCGCGCTCGAAAACGGCGAGCTGTGGTGCCACCCGGGCCTCGGCCGTCTCGTCGACGCCCTTGCTGCTCGAGTTTCTGAGGTCACGGTGGGCCTCAGTCTGGCTCCGCAACGGCACAAGACCTTCGATCATCGCCTCGCGATTTCGCGTGACCAGTTCGTGGCGCTTCCCTGGCTGCCCAGCACGATCGCTGGATTGTCGAAGGACGTTCCCTGCCGAAAGTTGATTGCCCAGGTCGAAGCGCGTTCCGACGTGGTCGTTTTTCAGCTCCCTTTTTCGCCGCCGACCGCGCTCGCGCCGGCCGCGAAGCCGCGCGTCTACCACGTGTGTGCGGACGTCCCGAACGTCGTGCGGGCGTCGCCGTTCTACACCGGAGCCAAACGTGCCGCGGCGCTTGGCCTCGCTGATGCGATCCACTGGTGGACGCGCGCGCTGGTACATCGTCAGCGATGTCGCGTTGCCACCAACGGCCGCGCCCTCATGGAACGATTGGGTCACCCGCCGGGCTTTGCTGGTGTCTCTTCTTCCATGATCGACAGCGAGATCGGCTCGGTCGTTCGACGCCGACCACGCAACGCGCCTTTCCGCGTTCTCTTCGTCGGCTACATCCGCCCCGAAAAAGGCATCGATGTGCTGATGGAAGCCTATCGGTTGCTTCTCAACGACCTGCCGGACACCGAGCTCGTGTTGGTCGGTGAGCAGGATCTGTCGGAAGGCGGCGCCGCGCTCCAGCTTCGTAAGGCCGTGAACGCCCTCGGCAGTCGAGGCAAAGTGACAGAGCTCGGTCACCGTCCCTTCGGGCCAGAGCTGTTCGCCGAGTTCGCCGACGCCGACGTCCTCGCTCTGCCCAGCCGCAGCGAAGGAACTCCGCGCGTGCTCGTCGAAGCGCGTGCGTTCGGCTGCCCCGTCGTGGCGACGAACGTCGGCGGGATTCCGACGTCCGTGACGGATGGGGAAGATGGTTTGTTGATTCCCCCCAACGATGCCCCCGCGCTGCATCGGGCGCTACTCAAGGTCGCACGCGACGCGGGCCTCCGAAACCAGCTCGTCGAACGCGGGTTCGCTTCGGCGCGAAACGCGACGGTCGAGGCCTTCGCCGAGAAGCTTCTCGATCAAGCCGATCTGCTGCGGATGCCAAGCTCATGAGCGACCTTCCATCTGACGGCACGGGAGCAAGCGAACCCGGCCGAGTAAAACGTGCGCTCGCGTACGCCTGGTTCGAGGGCGTGATGTGGGCCACCGCACCGCTTCCCGACTTTCGGGCCGTTCAAAAGCTTCGCGGCCGCCTGCTGTCCCGTTGCTTCAAGAAGTGCGGACGCGGCGTCATGATCGCAAAGGACGTCACAGCCGCCTACACGACC
>JAYUXE010000321.1:0-2156 GCA_043753165.1 Archangiaceae bacterium
ACACCTGGAAAGAAGGAAAGCGGCCTACGTCTTCGGCGGCTCGCTCCAGAGAATCAGGTCGCCCTTGGTGAGGTACTCGCTGTCGCTGAAGGCGCCGTAGAAATCGTCGAGCATCGTGTCGAAGTCCGGGTACCGGGAGTCCTTCCGGTCTTGCGTCATCTTGTCGAAGATGGGGTCGAGCTTCGACGGGCACTCGGAATTCACTTCGCTGGGCAGCGCCGAACGGCGGCCCGGAATCTGGCCCGTCATCATCTCGTACAGCAGGATGCCGAGGCCGTAGACGTCGGACGACGCGTTGACCTCTTTGCTGCGCGCGATGAGCTCGGGCGACATGTACCCCATGCCTCCGGTGCCGACGAACACCTGCGGCATGCCCTTCGTCTGGTCGACTTCGATGACGCGCGCGAGGCCGAAGTCGGCGATGCGCACGTTGCCCCAGGTGTCGAACAGCACGTTCTCGGGCTTGATGTTGTGGTGGTGCAGGCCCGTCGCGTGCGCGGCGCGCAGCGCGTACGACAGCTGCAGGAAGTACCGGATGCCGAGCGCCACCGGGATGCCTTTGCCGCCCGCGGCGTCGAGCTTCTCGCGCAGCGAGCCCTTCATCAGCTCCATCACGAAGTACGGCCGCGCGACGTCGGTGTTCTGGTCGAGAATCGGCACGATGCCGGGGTGCTTCACCTGTGCCTGCGCGCAGAGCTCTTTCTTCAGGCGCTTGATGACTTCACCGCGCTGCAAGAACGAGAAGTACCCGAAGATGTCCTTCAGTTCCTTCACGCAGATGTCCATGCCCAGCGCGTTGTGCTTGCCCTTGAACACCGTGCCCAGCGGGCCCGAGCCAATCGGGTCGTACTTCACGTAACGCAGGTCGATGTCCTGACCCTTGCCCCCCTGTTGAGGAGCAGCCATCGCGGAAGTCAGCGCCATCGGAGCAGCCATCGAAGGGGTCAGTGCCATAGGAACAGGAGGTGCGTATTGGCCAGCGGGTCGGGACTCAGGAGCGGTGACGTGCGGCGGCGACGAAGTCAGCGGCTCGTCGAGCTGCATCGGGGGAGGAGGCGGGCGGCGCGTGCCCCGCTGGGGAGGCGGAGGCGGCGGAGCCGACGGGTCGCTGTCGAGCAGCAAGTCCGTGGCCGCAGGAGGAGGTGGAGGTACCGCATCGACGATGACCGACTGCGTCGCCTCGTCGCCCGGCTGAATCTGGTCGGCGAAGAACTCACCGACTTCGCCCGCGAACTTGTCGAGCGTGTCGCCTTCGACGACCCGCTGGCCCTGGTCCGTCAGCTTCAGCAGGGCCTCGCGATCCATCGCGATGTAGTGAAACTTCCGCAAGAAGAAGAAGTAGCTGTCGAACTCGATGCTCACGTTCGACTCGAGCGACACCTTCACGTCGGCGAGCTTGTTGCTGCGGCCGGTGCGCGCGTTCTCCTGAAGGCTTCTCAGGATGAAGAGCGCTTCGTTGCTCACCTTGTCGCGCGTCATTGCTGATTGGGGCATGGGTTGTTTTTTTCCGAGCTACTTGATGCGGAGCAACTGCTTCACCGTTTCCAGCACTTCAGCGAACTTCACAGGCTTGCGCAGATAGATGTCGACGCCCAGCTTGAGCGCGCGGTCTTGTGCGTCACGGCCTCCAGCAGAGATGGCCACCACCGGCATCTTCGCAAGCGTCGGCTCGGCGCGAATTCTTTCGAGCAGCTGGAACCCGTCCATCACGGGCATGTACAGGTCTGTCATCACCAGATTGAACGAGGTGGCCAGCAGTTGCCCCAGCGCGTTGTGCCCGTCGGGCGCGAAGTGTACTTCCAGCGGCACGTTTCCTTTCAGCTCGTTGGCCGCCAGCTTCTTCAGCACGTAGCTGTACATCTCGATGATGTGCGGGTTGTCTTCGACGATCAGCACGCGAAAACCGCCCGGCGGCGGGGTCTGGGCCGTTGCCGAAGGCTGGGCCTCAGCGGTCAACAGACGCTCCAGGTGCTGGCGATGAACTTCCGAATCGACGGCAATTCCGACTCCTGCGCCGCGCGCACCGGCTTGCTCGGGCCGCACCCACGCGACCCGCCCGACGATCTCTACCGGATCCAGCAGGCCCGGGAAAGAAAGAGACAGCGGCACTTTCGCGCCAATCGCAAGCTTCGACTCGGTCTGAATGAAGAGGCCCC
>JAYUXE010000322.1:0-5250 GCA_043753165.1 Archangiaceae bacterium
GCATGGGTGAACGAGGCTGGCAGGTCACGGCGCACGATCCGATTCAGAAGCTCGAAGAGAACTTGTGGACGGTGCGCACCGACCTGCCCAGCGGAAGAAAGCCGGGCGATCGGCGGATGGCGATCGCGAAGATGGCCAGTGGTGAGCTGGCGTTCTTCAACGCGGCTCCGCTGGAAGACGCGGCGCTGAAGGAAATCGAAGCGTGGGGAAAGCCCACGTACCTGGTGCTGCCGTCGAACACGCACATGGTCGACGGTCACGCGTTTGCCGAACGGCTCGGCTTGAAGGTCTACGGGCCGAAGAACGACACGAAGATGGCCGCGCGCGTGAAAGTCGAAGGCGACTTCGACGCGTTTCCGAAAGACGCGCATGTGCAGGTGATGGCCGCCGCCGGGCTGAAGAATGGAGAGGGCGTGATGGCGGTCATCAGCCCCGACGGAAAACGGAAGTCGCTGATGTTCTGCGATTTGTTCATGAACATCCCCGGCGACAACGCGAGCGTCCTGTCGCGGTTGATGGGCTTCGCCGGTGGTCCGCGCTTCCCGTGGCTGGTGAAGCAGTTTCTCGTCAAAGACCGTTCGGCGTTGAAGACACAGGCGAACCACTGGGCGAACGACACGAAGATTGCGCGCCTGATTCCGACGCACGGCCGCATCCTCGATACCCACGCAAGGTCAGAGCTGCGGAAGCTCGTCGACGCGATCTGACTACTGCGTGACGTAGATGCCGGCGACGCACATCTCGTCTTCGGTGCGCGCGCCCCAGTTTCGATCCTTCGACGTCCGCTTGATGCCATCGACGACCGGCTGATTCTCGGCCGAGTTGTCGAACGTGCACGACACGGACAGCTGGTCGCCCGGGTTGATCACGATCGGCGTCTTCAGCGTGTACGCGAGCTGCCAGTGGAAATCCCACTTCGGGATGTCGACCGCGCAGGTCTTCGTGCCGTCTTTTCGCAGCACGTAGAGGCTCGCCTTCTGCCCGAGCTGGTGCATGTGCATCGTGGTCGCGTAGAGCTTCAGCGGTTTCCCGTCGACGAAGCCCTGGTTGATGATCGACGCGAACTGCGTGGCGTCGATGTCGAAGCGGTGCTCGACGTCTTTCTGAAACGCGGGAATCTTCATCGTGCGTTTCGTGGGCCAGCTCGGGTCGCTCAGGGCCTGCACGCCGGCGAGCTTTCCGGGTTTGTCTTCGAGGCGCAGGTCGAGCACCGACTGGTCGGCAACGGTGCTTCCGGGCTGCGTGTTGTAGTGAACCTGAATGTAGATCTTCGCGCCGACGGGGACCTTGAGGCTGGTGTTGACGGGGAAGTCGACGCCGCGATTTCCGGGCACGTACGTGCCGATCCACCCGCCGGTCTGACCGATGGGAATGTCGTAACACTCCCAGCCGGGCTTCGGATCCGCGTCATCCTTCGCCTGCCACTCGTCGACGACCCATGGATTCAAGAAGAAGATGTCCGCGTGGTGCACGAGGCCCTGCACGCCGGGGCGCAGCTCGTAGCCGGTGATGTACTTCGGCGTCTGGTACGGCCAGTCGATGAGGAAGCAGCGGTACTCGTCGGGCGTGTGCGTCGGGGTGAACGGCTCTTTGATGGGCAACGAAAGGTCGACGCGCGTGAGGCGATCGACGACGCCCGGCAGCGGCGCAAAGTCGGCTTCTTTTCCTTCCTTCTTTCCTTCGTCGACCCACTTCTCGATCACGGCCTTCTGCGCGTCGCTGATCGCCTGACTGGGCTCGTACTCGGCGCAGTCCGTCTTGCCGGGAAACGGCGGCATCTTCCCCGAACGGATCGCCATCAGCGCCGGCGCTTCCATCGCCTGCCACTGCGCCAGCGTCGTCAGCGGGAAAGGCGCGACGCCTCCACCCACGTGGCAGGTCGCGCACTTCCGCTGGACGATGGGCGCCACGTCCTTGTGCCACGTCGTCTCGGCCTTCTGCTCGGGCGGCGCCGAGCACGCGGCGAAAATCAGCGACGAGAGGACGAGTGCGCGCATGGACGCAAAAGGTACGCGATCCAGAATTCGTGAGCAAACGGTCATGGTTTGCGCATTGGGTTCCGTGCCCCGCGTTTCGCCGCCGGCTCAGAAGGTCCGCCACGTGGTTGTCGCGAGAGACGACCGTGCCGGAGACCACGGTGCCAAGCACCCTTCGGATGAACGTTGCCGAGATCGTCAACGCGGTGGTCTTTCGCGACCACTGAGCGGCGGCACCTTCAAAGCCGCCGGCGAAAGGCGATGCCTCGGCACTGGAATACGGCCGCTGCCCGTCTAGAATTTCAGCCATGCCGATTCGCGCAGACAAGAAGGCGACCTACGACCAGCTGTTGACCGCCGCCGAGGCACTCCGGGCGAGCAAAGACGTCAACGGCGGGTCGGAGGCATTCCAGCAGGCCGCCGCCGTCTTCGCCGGCAGCAAAGACGCGGAAGAGCTCGAACTGCGGCACCGCGCGATGTCGGAAGCGGCGGGAATCCTGCGCAGCAACGGAAGGCCGGCGGAAGCCTGCGCCGCGTACGAAGCGATGTCGGCCGCGGCGCTCGCGGAAGCAGGGCCCGGGGCGACGCCGTACCTGCTGAGCCGCTATTTCCTCGGGCTCACGCGGCAGGACCTGAACGACGAAGCGGGCGCGGTGCAGCCGTTGACGGAAGCGGTCGCCGGCTACGAGAAGCGCCCCAACGCAGACCAGGAAGTCGGGCTCATCGGCACGGCGCTCGGGCTCTCGTTGATGCGGCAGCACCGCTTCGCTGACGCCGCCGACGTGCTGACGCGCGCGAAGAACCGGCTGGTGAAATTGCCGGCACAGGTGAACAGCCTCGCGGCGGCGCTGCACAACCTGGCGATGTCGCAGGTGCGCGGCGGCGATGCGAAGGCCGGGCTCGCGACGGCGGCCGAGGCAGTGGCGCTGCGCGAGAAGATCAACGGCAAGGCACACCCCCTCACCATCGAGACGTCGTTCGTGCTCGCGCTGGCGCAGATCGACGCGGGCGAGCTCGAGAAGGCGGGCGCCGTGATTCGGACGGGGGCCCTCGGCGTGCTGCAGGGCGCGGGTGAGGCCCACGGATTCTTCGCAGACGCGCTGCTGCTCGAGGCGCGTCGCCAGGCCCGTCTCGGTGATGGCACCGCGGCAGAGGCGCTTGCCCGTCGCGCGTTGTTCGTCATCGGGCAGGCCGGCATTTCTTCAGCGGGTGCCAGGCAGCGCCAGCTCGACGCCGCCGAGATTCGGAAACTCTGGCGCACGCGGCCCGCGTCGAAGAACGTCGCGTTGTGGCGCGTGTCGATGCAGCACACGCTGCGCCGGTACCGCGTCGCGACGCTCGACTTCGAAGGCTCGGGCGATCGTCCCAAAGAATGGTTCTTCTTCGTGCCTGCCGAGTGGCCGGTGTCCGACGTTCGCTACGCGACGCAACTCGTCTTCGGCACCACGAATGCGTTCCTCAATGCGCGCGAGCCGGCCGACGCGAACTTCCTCGACGCGACCCTCGCCGTCGCGACCGTGCCGACAGAGGCCGAGCTGCTGGCCGTCCCGCTCGACGCGGCGTTTCGGTCGATCGTCTGGGAGCCGTCGATCGCGTTCAACTTGATGTCGGGGGCCAGCGCGACGCCCCTGACGCCGGCCGACTTCGCCGAAGCGCTCGCCGCGTTCCTTCCCGGCCGCGGCCCGAAGGTCGACGCATGGCTGAGCGTGCTGGGCGGGGACGTCGCGGCCGCGCGAAACAATTCGGCCGCCACGCTTCGCCGCGTCCTTGGAATCGATTGAAGCGCCCGCGCCCGCGTCTACTTCTCGGGCTTGAGCACGAGCTTGTCGGTCGCGAGCTCGACCGTCAGCGTCTCATGCCGTTCGAGCCGTTCGACGATGACGTCGGGACTCAGCCCGGTGGCCTTTTCGATTTTGGTGAGCGCCGCGCGCCACGGAACCCAGCGCGACCCACCGGGCCCGGGCTTCCCGTGCAAAGCGACCTCGATCAACGCGTGCTCGATGGCACGCACCCGCGACTGTTCCTCGATCAGCCCGCTCGTCTGCGCATTCAGATCCAGAAAGCTCGACGCCACCGTCCGAATCGCCAGCGAGATGAGCGACGACCTTTCCATCTCTTCCTGCAGGAAGACGCGATCGACAACCGCGACGGTGGTGTCGACCAGCGCCGTCACCGTCGCCGACCTGGGCGCGTTGGTGAGCACCGACGTCTCGCCGAACATCTCGCCCTCCCCGAGCAGTCGCAGCATCTGCTTCTTCCCCGCGACCTTCCGGCTCGCCTGGCAGTGCCCGTCGAGAATCACGTACGCCGACTCACCCATGCTTCCTTCCGCGATGATGATGTCGCCCGCCTTGAAATGCTGCTCGGGCAGGCGGGCCGTGCCGCGAATGAAGTCTTCGAGCTCACGCTTCAGCTCGCCCACCGACTGAAACCGCAGCTCGGGCTTCTCGGCCAGCGCGCGCATGCAAATGGCGACCAGGCGCCGCGGAATCGCCTGACCCAGCGTCGCCACTTCTTCCGGCGGAAGAATGTTCGCCTTCACCGCGAGCTCGAAGGTGCCCTGCCCCGTCGCCGCGACGTACGGCGGCCGCCCCGCGAGCAGCCGGTACAGCATCCCGCCCAGTGCGAAGACGTCGGTGCGTTCATCGAGCGCGTGGTTCTGGCCGCGGGCCTGCTCGGGCGCCATGTACGCGGGCGTGCCGTGCGCCGTCTCGTCGTCTTCCTTCACCGCCGGCAGCTTTTCTTTGCGACGCGCGAGGCCCCAGTCGACCAGGTAAATCTGCCCGAACTCACCGACCATCACGTTCGCCGGCTTCAGGTCGAGGTGCAGAATCCCGCGCGCGTGCGCGAACGAAACGGCGTCACACACGCGCACCAGCACGTCGAGCGCCGCGAAGAGCCCATCGATGTTCTCGTTCTCGTTCTTCTCGATCATCTGCTGAAGGCTCTGGCCCTCGAGCAGCTTCATCGTGAAGCACGTCGTCTTCTTCTTGTCGGACGCCAGCGAGTACACGGCCGGAATGTTCGGGTGGTCGAGCTGCGCCGTGATGCGCGCCTCTTCGACGAACCGTTCGAGCGCCTTCTCTTCCTTCGCGAGCTCGGGCCGCAGCACCTTGAACGCCACCTCGCGGCCGAGGCTCTCGTCACGCACCCGGTACACCCGCGACATGCCGCCCGACCCCAGCAACCCGAGGTCGACCACTTTCCATCCAGGCGGAATCGGCTGCGTCAGCGCCTGGCCGTCGTCTGCACTCTTCTTACCGATGCCGAACAT
>JAYUXE010000323.1:0-5239 GCA_043753165.1 Archangiaceae bacterium
TGCGCGTGAAGTGTGCTGAACACGGGCGTGCCGCTGTGGGTGTCGAAGGTGCGGACGCTCTGCTCGAGCTTTTGGTTTCCCGGCGAGAAGCGGACGAACGCGGTGATGTCGAAGGCGGGGTAGCCGTTGTGCGTGCCGCGGCAGGCCTGCAGGCGGTTCAAGTCGTAGTCGATGTTCAGCTTGCCGTTCGCGGCGAGCGCGCCGTGCTGCACCGTCTGAAAAGCGCCTGTGAACTGTACGGTCGCCTTGTTGAGGCCGTCAGGGCGGCACACCGCGGCGTCGTCGTTGACCGTCCAGCCGTTGTCGACCGTCATCGAGTAGACGTCGAAGTTCCCCGGCAGGCGGTTGTGATCGAAGAGTCGCGCACCCGCCTGGGTCAGCAGGTACGGCGAGAGGTCGATGCGCGCGCGCTGCAGCGAGGTGGAGCTCATGCCCGCATTGACGGTGTTCGTGTCGAGCTTGAACTTGTAGCGCTGGTATCCAGCCGGGCCGCCCGTCGCTGCGGTGGCCTGCTTCTTCGACCAGACAGTCGCGTCGGTCGGGCGGTAGAGCACGTACGCCTTCGCGCCCGCCTTCGCGGTGAGCGCGACGTCGATGAAGCCTTCCCACACGAAGTAGCAGGGGCCGTTGGGGGTGCAGTTCGTCGCGAACCCACCCGTGCCCGCGGCGCGCTGAACGTTGCGCAGCACCACCTGGCAGCTGTGGTCGGCCTTGTCGCCCGCGAGCAGCGCCTCGTCCGTCTCGAGCGTGTCTTCGCCGACGTTCACGTCGACCGTGCCGACGCCACAGCCCGTGATGAACACCAGCCCCAGCAGCAAGAATCGGATCGCCATGACGCGCGCTATACCCGATGTAGGCAAAGCGCGCTACCCGAGGGAAAACAATCAGTTACTGAGAAACCGAGAGCTTCACTTCGATGTTGCCGCGGGTGGCCCTGGAGTACGGGCAGACGCCGTGGGCGGTCTTCATCAGGGCTTCGGCGCTCTCTTTCGACATGCCGGGGAAGGTGCCGACGAGCTCGACCGAGAGGGCGAATCCGTCGCCGTCTTTGTTCAAGGTGACGTGGCTGGTGAGGCTCATGTCGGCGGGGACGTCGATCTTCTGCGCGCGCCCCACGGCCTTCACGGCGCCGGTGAAACAGGCCGCGTACCCGACTGCGAACAGCTGCTCGGGGTTCGTGCCGGGGCCACCGCCCCCGCCCATCTCTTTGGGGGTGTGCAGGGTGACGTCGAGCTTGCCGTCATCCGTGCGGCCTTTGCCTTCGCGGCCTCCGATGACGGTCGCATGGGCGGTGTAGAGAGGAGTCAGCATGGGGTGTCCTCCAGTGAAGGTGAAGTGCGGTAGGGACTAACGACGCATGACTGGCATCACCCGACTTCCTCGACGTCCCTCCGGTTGGGTTGCGCCGGGTCCCGTTCCACTCGCAGCGGGTCCTTCGCCGGGCGACGACGAAGACCTCTGCTTTCTCACCGGCGAATTCCGGCTGTTTCAAAAACAGCGCGGGCACCGGTGGAGCCTCGATGATCTGGTGACGGCGCACTTCGTCGAGGGCATTCCATCGACCTGCCTCGATCTCGGCTGTGGCATCGGCTCGGTGCTGCTGATGACCGCGTGGCGATTTCCGGCTGCGATGTGCACGGGCGTCGAAGCGCAGGCGGTGAGCGCGGCGCTGGCGCGGAAGTCGATCGAGTGGAACGGGGTGGGGAACCGCGTGACGTTGCGCGAGGGGGACTTCCGAACCGTCACCGTGAATCGGACCTTTCAGCTCGTCACCGGCACGCCGCCGTACTTCCCGCTGGGCACGGGCACGCTGTCGGAAAAAGTGCAGGCGGGTCCGTGCCGGTTCGAGCACCGCGGTGGCGTCGAGGCGTACTGCCAGGCGGCGTCCCGCGCGCTGGCCGACGCGGGCAGCTTCGTATTCTGCGAGAGCGCGAACCAGCTGCCGCGCGTCGAGCAGGCACTGCGCGATCACGGTCTGTTTTTGAAGCGGTGGAAGGACGTCGTGCCGCGCGCGGGGAAGGCGGCCCTGGTCAGCGTCTTTGCGGCCCAGCGCGAGCCGTGCGAAGCGACGCGGGCGCCGGATCTCGTGGTGCGCGACGCCAGCAGCCAGTGGACCCCGGATTTTCTGCAACTGCGTGCAGACATGGGCATGCCGCCCCGCCCGTAAGTAAGGTGCGCCGCCCATGTGGACTGCACTGCTGTCACTGACGCTGGCTTCCTCTCCGCTCACGGGCGTGCTCACCGACGCTGAACGCAAAGCCGCGGTCGCGAAGACCTCGAAAGAAGACCTCGAGATCGCGATGAAAGAAACGCCGGTGCCGCTGCTGATCGACAGCGGGCTCAAGGCCGTCGATGCGCTGGGCACCTACTCGTACAAGATGGTGAAGCGCGAGCGCGTGAAGGGCGAGCTGCACGAAGCGCAAGAGATCATCACCACCATTCGCGAGAAGCCCTTCGCGGCGCGGCTCGAGTTCATCAAGGGGCCGGGCTCGGGGCGCCGCGTGCTCTACAACCCGGAAGTTCGCAAGCGCGACTTCCGGGTGCGCGAAGCGGGCGTCTTGTCCGTGCTCGGCGGCCTGTGGATCGACATCGACAGCTCGCTGGCGAAGAAGGACTCGAACCACTCGATCGTCGAGGCGGGGCTGGGAAATCTGCTGCGCCGCTTCCGCAAGGACTACGACAAGGCCGAGCCGCTGGGCGGCTTCGTGGTGAAGCACGAAGGGTGGAACGCGAAGGGCGCCTACTGCTCGATGTGGATCTCGCCGAACAACGGCGCCGGCTTCGATTCGGCGAGCTCGCGCATCTGCACTGACCTGAAGTCAGGGCTTCCGTCGAGCGTCGAATCGTTCGACGCGAAAGGCGTGATGATCGAGACGTACGCCTTCAGCGACGCAAAGGCGGTGACCGTCAGCGACATCTTTCTGAAGCCCGAAGGGCTTTAAGGGCACAGCGCACTGCGCGCGGCCGGACCCCAGACGATGTGCGTCATCGGGTGGCTGGGCGTGTACTTCGTCTTCGGCAGCGACTGCCAGGTGATGCCGTCGGTGCTGCGCAGGAACATCTGTTTGTCGTACCAGGTCTGCCAGCCGCCATTGACGGCGACGAAGGTGCCGGCCGGGCTGCGCGCGACGGGGCCGACGTCGAGGCTCGTTTCAGTGGACGTGCCGCCATCGGGCAGGGCGCGCTTCAAGGTCAGCGGGAAGCTGACCCACGTCGAGCCGTTGCTGCTGCGGAAGAGCTTGTTGCCGCCCCAGACCATGAACTCGGTTCCCGTCCACACCACGCGCGAGCCGATGCTCGTGCCCAGCGCCGCCGCCGTCCACGTCTTGCCGTTGTCCACCGAACGGCACGCGACGCCGTCGCCCCCGACCATCAGCAAGGTGCCATTGCCGTCGACGATGCCGCCTTCCCATTGCATCGACGATCCGCAGGTCGAAGGAATCGTCGTGGGGCGCGACCAGGTCATGGCGTTGTTCGTCGAGATCGCGGTGTCGCGCATGGCGCCGTCTTCGCCGACCATCACGAACACGCCCGCGTCGCCCCCGAAGCCACCGCGCCGGATGTTGCCGACGCCGGCCGCGAGGTTCGGCTTGCCGCCCGCGTCCCACGTGAAGCCGTCATCACCCGAGATGCGTGGCTCACCCGATGCCGCGAGGAATCGCCCGTTGCCGAACACCATGCCCGCGAACGTCGTGCCTTCGAGGGTGCGCTGCCAGGTGATGCCGTCCCTGCTTCTGCGCAACGACCCCGGAGCACCCCACCCGAACGTCGCCACGAACCATCCGTCGCCGTACGCAATGCCGCGGCCCGGGCTGAAGTTGTGATCGCAGTCGGACGTGCCGCCGTCCGGCTGGTTGCCGACGAAGCAGATCAGGTTGTCGTCTTCCGACCTGTTCGCGATCCACGTCAGGCCGTCGTCGCACGAGACCGTCGTTCGGCCTGCGTAGCCAATCGCCACGAACGCCGAGATGGGACCCGCATCCACCGGCCCTGCATCAACCGCCGCGCCGCCGCCCGAGCCGACACCGCCGCCCGAGCCGACTCCGCCGCCCGAGCCGACTCCGCCGCCCGAGCCGACACCGCCGCCTGACCCGACACCGCCGCCCGTGCTTCCGGCGTCGCTTCCACCGCCTGGACCACACGCCACCGCGAGCACGAGCACCGACAGAAATTGAACGCGCATGCGGCGCAGTTTAGTGCGTCACCACTCACCCTCTGGCAGTCGATGATCGAAAAATTCCATCGCAAAAGTTCGCAAGCACCTTCGGTAGGTGCGTGTGCGATAACCGATTCAACCCCGACCAAAGGACTGCCCGCATGTCTGTTCGCGATGTGAAGGAATCGTTCGCCCGCATTACTGCCGACCGGAAGATCGACGTGAAGGACGTCGACACCGTTCTTCAGTCTGCCGGAGCGATCAGCGTCGACGAAGAGAAGGCGATCAAAGCCGAAGCCGACAAGTTCGCCGGCATGATGGAGCCGGGCGCCGCCCAGAAGCTTCGCGAGAAGCTCGGTGAGGTCGGCACGCTCCGCCGCCAGGCCGCGCAGATCAACCGCAGCGTCGAGACCATGGCGCCCAAGCTGACCGCGGAAGCCCAGGAAAAGTTGAAGCTGGGCGCCGCGACGAAGAGCTTCGGCGGTACGCAGATTCCGGACGCGGTGAAGAAGGCGGTCACCGATGCGATGTCGAAGGGCGCCGTCGCGTACGACGTTCGCGAGATGAAGGGCGACCCGGTGTACGACTCGTCGCACGGCGAGCCCGAGATGATCATCGACGGCAAGTTCAACCCGTACGGTCAGGACCAGCAGGCCGTCGACTCGATGGCGTTCAACCACACCGAGCTCACGCCCGCGAAGATCGAAGCGGACATGAACACCACGCAGACCTGGCAGGAGCTCAACGGGTACTCCACCGACGGCAAGTCGGCCGCGTTCAAGACCGTCAGCGGCAAGGGCAACGGAAAAATCACCGAGCTCTACGACGAAGCGACCTGGAAAGAGACCTTCGGCCGCGGGCCGGGCGGTCAGAAGTACGCGAGCAACTTCGCCATCCTCGCCGACGGCTCCGTGCACGCGGTTCCTGCCTCGCGCCGCACCTCCGCCGAGCCGTGGCGCATCCTCACCACCGCCTCGCTGGGCCGCGGCAAGCAGATGCTGTTCAACGGCCACATCCACATGGACAAGGGCATCGTCACCTACGTCGGCATGTCGGGCCGCCTGGGCAAGCTGCAGGAAAAGG
>JAYUXE010000324.1:0-5238 GCA_043753165.1 Archangiaceae bacterium
AATTGCAAAAACCACCGAAAAGAAGGTAATTCCAAGCTAGGAATTACAACTTGGACGTCAGAATTTGCAATTCCCCGGAGGGCCGCTCGGCGGCGCCCCGTGTCACCATCGCGTCGAGCGAGACGCCATCGTGCGAAGCCTGTTGACGAGCCCGAGGGGCCACAGCAGTCGAGCCAGACGGGGAACGAACGAGAATGCAGCGATCTGATCCGGAGGTTGCTTGGTATCGAATGGGGCGGCGAGGGGCCCGCACCGTGACGACAGCCCCGAATCACGCTGCCGACGTTCGTCTCGCTCGAGGGCCCCTCCACCTTCGACCACGCCGCCTCATCCGGCGATCCGGTTGTTGGCGCTCACGTGCTCCCCACCCCGGTTCAGCCCACCACTGCGTGACGCACGGGGTACGGCACTCGACGCCGTTGCGCCGCATCAGCCGGTGCACATTGGTCAGCCGCACGTCCTGTCACAACAGCTTCTCTACAAAGTCCTTCGCATCATCCTGACAACGAGCCACGCGTCGCCCTGCTCGCGACAAGCCCGTCCGTCCGGGGCGTCTGGGCCGCGCTCTGAGCTCAGGCACTCCCCGCCGGTCGCCATGAACTTTCCGGAGCCGTCTTTGGCGTCACGCGGCAGCGCGCTGATACCCACCCCTCTGCGCCTACGGCGTCGCGCCGAACAGCGACTCACCCGTCGGCTGCACCTTCCGCGGGCGCCCGCGCTTCCTCGGCTCGGGCGCCACGCCGTCGGCAGTCACCACGGCCACCGGCGCCGGGCGACGCAACCGCGGCAGCGCGATCGCCTCCACCTTTGCGAGCAGCGCCGGATCCGTTTCCGCGAACACCTTCAAGTACGCGTGCGCGCGGTGCGTCTTCCGCAGCAACGCCTCCTGCTGTTCATCCATCGCTGCCTTCGCCGCGGCCACCGCTGCCTCCGCGCGCAGCAGCTCGGCGTGCTGCTCACGCAAACCAACCAGCGACTCCTGCAGCACCTTCGCGTCGAGACCTGGAAATTTCAGATCCACCTGCGCCGAAAACAACTGGATGAGCTGCGCGACATCGGGAGACACGAGATCGAGATCGTCCATGGTCGACACTGAATACGTGTTCAGTGGGCCCTGATCAAGCCCGTCGCGCATGCACCCACGCGACGGCCGCGAGCGTGATCAGCATCCCCACTCCAGTCCGCACCGTGAACGGCTCACCCAGCACGACGATGCCCAACAACACCGACACCACCGGATTCACCACCGCAAAACTTCCCGCGCGCGCGGCCGGCCAGCTGCGCAGCACGATCGCATACGCGCCGAACCCGCACACCGACGACACCCCCGTCAACCACAGCCACCCGACCAGCGCCGCCGGCGTCACGTCCGCATGAAAGAACCCCGGGCCCAGCCACGCGATCACCGCGCTCAGCGTCGCGCCCGCCCCCATCTGCACCGAAAGACTTCCGAACAACCCCGGAGCCCCCTCTGCGCTCTGCCACTTCCGCTGCAGCGTGCTCGCGAGGGTGAAAATCCACGTGGCAGTGACGAGCGCTGCCGCGCCTGCCGTGTCGATGTGCGTCTGCCCCGGCCACAGCAAAACCGCGACGCCCACCACCCCGCCCACCACGCCGAGCCACACCGACCGCGGCAACCGTTCTTTCCCGATTGCCGCCAGCCACACCGCGCTCAACGAATGCACCACCCCCGTCACGCCCGACGAAATCGTGGCCTGCGCGTAGGCCGTCAGCGCGTTGCTGCCGCTCATCATCATCACGCCCAGCAACGCCAGCTGCCCCGCTTCACGCCTGCGCGGAAACCGTTCGCGTCGCACCGCCGCGATGACGGCGCACAATACGGCCGCCGCTCCGAACCGGCTCGCCACCAGGCCGAACGGCGTGAACGACGCGATCGCCAGCCGGATGAAGAGGTAGCTCGAGCCCCACGCCACCACCACGACGGCAAATGCGAGCCACACCTTCGAAGGACCTGTCGCCACGACGAAAGCCTTATAAACGTTCAACCGCGATGGATCCGACGCTCAACCAAACCCTCGACGCGTTTCTGCGCTGGTTCCACGTCGGCGCCGGCGTCCTCTGGATGAGCCAGCTCTTCTTCTTCAACTTCGTGAATGCGCTCGTCGTCAAGACGCTGGACGCCGACACCAAACGCAAGCTCATCCCCGAGCTGATGCCGCGCGCGCTCTACTTCTTCCGGTGGGGCGCCCTCTTCACCTGGCTCTCCGGCCTGCTGCTCATCGGCCTCGTCTACCACCTCGGTGGGCTCATGGTCGGCAGCGACTCGACCCCGGCGCAGCGCGGCCTCGCGTTCGGTGCGAGCCAGGCGCTCATCTTCCTCGGCTTCTTCGTCTACGACCTGCTGTGGAAATCGCCGCTGGGAAAAAACGAAACCGTTGCAGCCGCGATCAGCCTCGTCCTCTTCACTGCGATGGCGTTCGGCCTCGCGCAGGTGCTGGCGGGCCGCGCGCTGTGGCTTCACCTCGGAGCCATTCTCGGCTCGGTGATGATGATGAACGTGTGGATGCGCATCTGGCCCGCGCAGAAGAAAATCATTCGCGGCATCAAGGAAACCGGCCCTGTTCCGGGCCCCGAAGTCGCTGCGCTCGCGGCGCTGCGCAGCAAACACAATTTGTACCTGAGCCTGCCGGTGCTGTTTTTCATGGTCGCTCCGCACACGTTCACGCTCGGCTTCGGCAGCGAGCTGAACTGGCTCTGGGCGACGTGCGTCGTCCTCGTCGGCGCCGTTGCCGCGAAGCTGCTCTTTCTGAAAGCGAATTCCCCAGCGCCGCTCAAGGCGCCATGACACGAGGCACCCCATGACGGGCATCTATACGAAGACAGGCGATGGCGGCGACACGGGGCTCTTTGGCGGCGGCCGCGTCGGCAAAGAAGACGTTCGCGTCGATGCGTACGGGCAGGTCGACGAGCTCAACGCCTGTCTCGGAGTCGCCCGCGCTGAAGGCCTCGGCGAAATGGACGCGCTGCTCGGTTGCATTCAAGACCAGCTCTTCACCGTCGGCGCTGTGCTCGCGACGCCCGCTGGCACCAAGGCCCAGGCCTCGATTCCGAAAGTGCAGCCCGAGTGGGCGACGCAGATGGAACGCGCCATCGACGCTTTCGACAACGAGATTCCCCAGCTCGCCTCCTTCATTCTTCCTGCAGGCACGAAGGCCGCCGCGGCCCTGCACCTCGCCCGCACCGTCTGCCGCCGCGCAGAACGCCGCGTGGTCCCGCTCTTCCGTTCGGGCAAAGTCGGCGACGAAGTCATCATCTACTTGAATCGACTGTCTGACCTTCTTTTCACGATGGCGCGCGTCGCCAACTTCCGCGCGAACGTGAAGGACGTGCCGTGGACGCCGGCGAAACCGTAACGCTCTCGTCGCAGCAGCTGACGCAGTGGGCGCATGCCGCGGGCTTCGAGCTCGTCGGGTTTGCGCGCGCCGAGCCGATTCCTCCGCAGGCGCTGACGCAGTGGATCGAAGCGGGCTTCGACGCCGACCTCGACTGGATGCGCGAACGCCTGGCTGATCGCCTCGACGTCTCGCGGCTCGTGCCCAACGCGAAGACCGTCGTCGCGCTCGCGTGCAACTACTGGCACACCGACGCGCCGTCGCCCATCGCCCGGTACGCGCGCGGCCGCGACTACCACTACACGTTGAAAGATCGGCTGCGCGCGCTGCGACGAACGCTGAGGCAGCACGCACCGAACGTGAAGGACTACGGCGGCGTCGATGCCACGGCCCTGATGGAAAAGGTGTGGGCCGCCCGCGCGGGGCTTGGCTACGTGGGCCGCAACGGCTGTCTCATCACCGAGAAGTTCGGCTCGTGGGTGTTGCTCGCGGCGCTGGTGCTCGACGTCGAGGTCGACCAGTACGCGAAAGGTCCGGAAGACGACCGCTGCGGCACGTGCAACCTCTGCGTCAGCGCCTGCCCGACGACCGCGATCGTCGCTGACGCCACCGTCGATGCGCGCCGGTGTCTCTCGTACCAGACGATCGAAAACGAGTCGGCCATTCCCGAGCCGCTGCGCCCCGCGATGGGCGACATCGTGTTCGGCTGCGACATCTGCCAGGACGTTTGCCCGCTGAACCACACGCCGTTGATGGGCGGAGAACGGTTCGCTCCACGGCCCGTTTCGAGTCTCACGGTGCATCAGCTGGCCGCGATGACGCCGGCCGAGTACGCGCTGCTCACCCCGGGCACACCCCTGGTCCGCGCGAAGTACGACGGGCTTCGGCGCAACGCCGCCTATGCGCTCGGAGCGGCCCGAGATTCGACCGCACGGCCCCTGCTGGAAACGCTGGCCACCGATGAAAACGAAAAGGTGAAAGAGGCCGCAGCCTGGGCGCTGGCCCGGCTCTCTACGCCGCCCAGTTCACGCGGTACGTAGCGCTGGGCTCCGTCTTGTCGTGGATGACGACCGACAGCTCCCGCGCGCCGACCTTCAAGAACCCGCCTTCGAGCAGCCCCGCGTAGAAGCCGGGCACGCCTGAGACGTCGTTGATGAAAATCTCGTACGTGTGCGGCGCAATCTCCGTGCAGCTCGTCTCGAGAAAGTTCGAGCTCGTGCGGAAGTTGCGCGTCATGCGGCGCACGGTGCGGTCGGGGCCGAGAAGGTTGGCGACGGTAAACATGGCTCCGCCGATGACGCCCTGGGCGAAGACTTCGACGGTGCGCATCGCCAGCTTTCGTTCGCCGTCATGGGGCGAGAGGCTCGGGTAGATTTCTTCGGCGAGCACCGTGACGATCCCGGCCCAGAGCTCGGCCGGATATGCGGGCATCGACTTCGCGCCGACGTCGAAGCCGAGGTCTTTCAGGCGCGATCGGCAGCGCGGTGAAACGTCGGTGCGCACGGACTGCATCAGTCCTTCCATCGCGCCGTTGAAAATCAGCTTCTCGGTCATTTCGAACAACACTCTCGAACCGATTCCCGCGTGGCGCCACAAGAATGCGGGGCAGCAAGGCATGGTAGGACGCTGCCGATGCAACCACCCGACGCGGTCGAGGCGGACTTCGAGCCCGAGCCGTACGCCGCAACGGCCACGCGCACCCCGCTGATCATCGCCACCGCCGCAGCGATTCTCGGCAGCATCTTCGCCGCGGTCAGCACCAGCGACTTCATGCAGCACCTCGATCGCCAGGTGCACGAGATTCACTGCTCGTTCATTCCCGGCGCAGGCAAAGAGCTCGGTGAGTCTGGCTGCAAGGCCGTGATGATGAGCCCGTACAGCTCGT
>JAYUXE010000325.1:0-2149 GCA_043753165.1 Archangiaceae bacterium
CGCACGAAGTAATCCTCGATCTTCTCGTGCACCGCGACCAGTGCGCGAACCGCCGCAGCGGTCTTGCCCTTGAACGGCATCAGGCTCTCGTCGCTCTCCCGCCGCTCCCACCAGGCGCGGAAGGCACCCAGGGCGGCGAAGAAAGCGTCGGCTTGAACGCGATCGATCCCCTGCTCGCCGGACGCATCCTTCACTCCTCCGGAGGTCGCGATGATGTCGTCGATCGCCCGGCGGGTGATCGCGTCAGCAGACGAAGGGGTGACCACGCCGTCACCGTTGAAGCGGGCGTTGGCGAAGGTGTCAGCGGCGGCGTTGACTTGCGCGGGGGTGATGGCGTCCTGCCCATCGACACACAGCCCGCGCGCGGTCGCGAGGATTGCGCGGCCTTCCTCCGACGCTAAGTTGATCGCCTCAAGCGGCAGCCCGCGGGTGCTCGGCTCCAGCCACCGGGGATCGTTCAGTATTGCGCACGCCCAAGCGACGGCGTCGCGCACTTCGGGGAACCGGATCCGGCCGTCATTGTTCACGTCGAGGAACGCGAGCGTGCGGGCGTCGAGCTCGAGCTGCTCGGTGGGACAGCTCAACGCCGCCCAGAGCTTTGGATCGAGCGTGGGAACGCGCACGGCATCCGCGCCCGTCTCGAGACGTGGCTGGGTGGGCCCTCCGTTCAAATGGCGGACGTCATCAGGGGTGCCAGTCATTCGCGCTCACCTAGCCTTCAAC
The DNA here is from genome assembly GCA_043753165.1 of Archangiaceae bacterium. Classification (GTDB taxonomy): domain Bacteria; phylum Myxococcota; class Myxococcia; order Myxococcales; family Myxococcaceae; genus JAGSPQ01. Next base: position 724 of record JAYUXE010000325.1, read on the forward strand.
CTGCGCTGAGGGAAGAAAGGGCTGCACCCGGCGGTGGCGCGCCGATTGCTGCGTCGAAAGGCGATGCGATTGTGAAGGAGGCTCTCGGGTATCCACGCCACTTCGACGTGGTCTAGTTGCAACAGGCCTATCGCCGTCTGATCCAGACCGTTGGGCGGTCCCGACTCGATACGCAACCCAACGTGCATCGAGGCACGTCGTCGAGGTACAGGTACGGCACCGGCTCAGTGATCTTCGCTCGTTGGAGCTCTTCCACCCGCTGCTCGAGGCTCTTGCGCTCGGGCGCAAGGTCGCCTGCGCATTGACGAATCTGCTCACGGGGCATCATCTTAAAGATGACCTGGAACGCACATCGCATTAACCACGCTGAATGAAGCTTCACGACACGCGCATCGAAGTCATCTACCCCCGAGATCGCGGCGCCGTCGGGCTGCGGGGAAGCCTGCCCCCGCTTTCGTGGACGGTGAACAGAGCGCCCGATCGCGTGCTGGGCGACGCGAGCCTCTTCACCGTGCCCGTGCCCGACGGCGAAATCCTCGAGCTGAAAGTCGCGCGCGGAGAAGACTGGGCGCTGGGCCAGAACTACCTCGTCCACGCGGGCGAGACTTTGCAGCTGCGCCCCGCCTTCGACCAGCGCGCCACCCGCCTCGAAGAAGGGCTCGACGTCGACGGCATCCACATCGATGTGCTGCTGCCCATCGGCTACGACGAACACCCCAACGAACGGTACTCGGTCGCCTACGCGCTCGACGGCCAGTCGCTGTGGGCGCACTCGAAAGATCAGTTCGGCACGTGGGACTTCGACGCCACCCTCACCGAGCTCGGGCAGGTCGGAGCGACCGAAGACATCATCCTCGTCGGCATTCACACCGCGGTCGACCGCCTCAACATCTTGAGCCCCGTGCCCGACCCGCAGTACGGCGGCGGGGGCGGCGCGCAGTTTCTCACCCGCATCGTCGACAAGGTTCGCCCCTTCATCGACCAGCGATACCGCACCCGCGGCGGCCCGCAGAACACCGGCATCCTCGGCAGCTCGATGGGTGGCCTCTTCGCCTTCTACGCGGCGTGGACGCGCCCCGACGTCTTCGGAAAAGCGGCGTGCCTCTCGAGCTCGTTCTTCTGGGCCAACCGCTGCTGCGTGCGCATGGTGACCGAGACCCCGCTGCCGTCACCGCGGCCGCTTTTCTATCTCGACTCCGGAGCGACCCCCAACGAGGTCGACCCCAAGTCCCGCGACAACTACCACCACACGCGCTCGATGCTGCGCGCGCTGACCAGCCTCGGCTTCGAAGTGGGCAAGGACCTTCATCGGCTGGTGTTCCCGGGCCACGAGCACAACGCCGCGTCGTGGGCCTCGCGCATCGCACTCCCGATGCAGCTCTTGTTTCCGCGCGTGCCGCACGTGTTCGATGAAACCCGGTGGGCG
>JAYUXE010000326.1:0-11498 GCA_043753165.1 Archangiaceae bacterium
CGGGCCTTCGCTTCCTTCGCGCGCCGTTCAGCGGCGAGCTTCGCGTCGGCTTCTGCCTGCTTCTTCGCTTCGGCGTCGAGGCGGGCCTGCTCGGCGCGGTCTTCCTTTTCCTGTTCGACGCGCACCTTCTCGGCCTTTGCGGCGGCGACCTTCGCTTCGCGTTCCGACTTTTCGCGCTCGAGCTTTTCCTTCGCGGCGGTGGCCTTTGCTTCGGCGCGATCGCGGGCGTCGGCGACGGCCTGCTCTTTGGCTTCGGCGGCCGAGCGCAGCTTTTCTTCGGCCTGGGCTTTCGCGGCCGCACTGGCTTCGGCGCGGGCGACCGCGTCCGCTTCGGCCTTGAGGTGGGCAGCCTCGAGCTTCTCTTTCGCGAATGCCTCGGCCTTCGCCTTTGCTTCTTTCTGCGCCTGCGCGCGGGCGTCCTTCTCGGCCTGGGCGCGCGCTTTGGCTTCGGCTTTCACCGCGGCGGCGAGCTCAGCGCGGGCCTTCACTTCGGCGTCGGCGCGCGCTTTCGCTTCGTACTCGGCGCGAACCTTCGCTTCGGTCTCCGCTTTCACGCGCGCTTCGAGCTCGGCCCGCGCCTTCGCCTGAACTTCGGCGTCCGCTTTCGCCTTCGCTTCCATTTCCGCACGGACCTTCTGCTCGGCTTCGATGCGCGCCTTCGTCTCGATCTCGGCGCGAAGCTTCGCGTCCGCTTCCGCCTTCTGCTTGGCGTTCGCTGCTGCCTTCGCATCCGCAGCAGCCTTCGCGTCCGCCACGGCCTTCGCGTCTGCAGCGGACTTCGCGTCTGCAACGGACTTCGCGTCTGCAACGGACTTCGGGTCAGAACCGGCCTTCGCCGCAGCGACGGTTTTCGCATCTGCAGCGGTTTTCCCGTCTGCAGCGGTCTTCGCATCTGCGGCAGCCTTTGCGTCCGCAACGGTCTTAGCGACCACCGCCGCCTTTGCGTCCGCCGCCGCCTTCGCATCCGCCGCCGCCTTCGCATCCACCGCCGCCTTTGCGTCCGCCGCCGCCTTCGCATCCACCGCCGCCTTCGCGTCCGCCGCGGCCTTCGCGTCCGCCGCCGCTTTCGCGTCCGCCCCGCCCGCCTTCGCCTCTGCCGCGGCGCGCGCCTTCGCTTCGGCCTCTGCCTTCGCGAGGGCCTTCGGATCGCCCGGAGGCAGCTTGACGATCAACAGGTTGTTGCTCGTGACGAGGTCGGCCTCGAGATCCCGTTCGAGCCCGATCAACACGCGCGCGATCGACGCGGACGCCGACCCATACGTCACGGTCTTGATCGCGGTGATGGACCCGTTGGAGACGGCGATTTCAGCGGGCACTCCGGAGAAGACGGCTTCCGAGATGTCGATGACGAGCCGGGCAGGCTTCGAGAGCGTGAAGGTCGCAAAGCTCGCCTTGCGGCTGCCCTGGATCTCGACAGTGTTCCCCTTCACTTCGACGCGCGTGATCGTGTTGAGGCTGACGCGTTCCTGGGCGGACGTTGCCGACGCCAGACAGACAGCGATGGCCATCCCCCAGGCTCTCATTCCGCTACAGGGTACTACGGGGTTGAAACCCTCAAAGTTTACGGCCGGGCGGCGGGTCGGCTACCGGATGCGCGGCAACGACGGCGCCCGCCCGCGGTGCTGCCGCGCGTACTCGACGAGGTTCTTGATGTCGTAACAAATCTGCCGGACGTCGTGCCCCATCGTGACCTCGATGTGGCTGTTGCCCTTCACGGGGCGCCAGAGAAGGTACTCGGACTTCGCGGTTCGGTAGACCATGCGCGTGGACTCGACGGACGCGAGCGGGTCCTGATCGCCGAAGATGATCGCCATCGGCACTTTGATCTTCGAGAACCCGCGCTTGAAGTCGTAGCCGGTGCGGTAGCAAACCGTCTCGTTGTTGCGGATCCACTTGAAGAACTGCTCGGCGACTTTGCGCGGCTCACGCTCGCTGCCTTCGCGAAGCAGCCAACGAATGTCCGTGGCGGCCATGCGGTCTTGCCGCGCGAGCCAGTTGACGCGGCTGGCGACCGCGCCGAGCACGGGGTTCTTCTCTGCATACTCGAGCGCGCTGGCGGCGAGCTTCAGCCAGCTGTCGACGGGCACATACTGGTACGCGAGCTGCCGCGGCGCCTCGCCCGTCACCTTGCGCGTGACCTTGTCGAGCAGCGAACCCGCGAAGTGCGAGAGCCCGCGCTGCGCATTCAACCCGGCGAGTGACGCGTCGACCGCGGCGCTGACTCCCGGCCCGAGCAACGCGATCGTCTTCAGCGCCCAGCTGCCCTTGCCGAGCTCTGCCGCGGCGCCGATGGTGACCACACCCTCGAAGTCGTCGTGAATGCCGGCGTATCCGTACCCGAGGATCCCGCCCATCGAGTGACCGCCATAGAAAATCCGATCGCGCCGTGTGATCCGCTTCACGCCTGCGACGGCGGCGGGAATGTCGTAGAGAAAGTAGCTGTCGATGTCCCAGTCCCACTGCAGATCGGGCGGGGGCTGGCGGCCGAACTTGCCGCAGCGTTCGAGCTGAAACGCGACCGAGCTCTTTCCGTGGCCGCGCAGCTCGAGGATGTGAATGTCGAGGCCGAAGAACAGCAGGTTCTTAACGAACTCGCCGCTGGTCCACGCGTGGCGGTTCTGACTGAACCCGTGCACGAGCAGAATCGGCTCGCCGAACAGCGGCTGCGTGAACGTCTGCGGAATCGGCCGGTAGCGCGTGATCACCAGCGACCAGCCGTCAGCCGTCTCGACCACGTACTTCGTCTTCTTGTAGAGCGCCCGGAACTCGACGTCGTCGACCGTGGGTTCCCGGGGAGTCATGGCCTCCGGTTCTAACCGAAGGCCTTTTTGAAAAATCGGGATATGTCGTGGCCATGGCACGAATCGTCAAAGGCGGTCTCGTTCAGCTGGCAAACGCGAAGTCCGAAGGGTCGGTGAAAGAGATCGTCCAGGCGATGCTCGACAAGACCCTGCCGTGGGTCGACAAGGCCGGCAAAGCGGGCGTGCAGATGCTGTGTCTGCAGGAGATCTTCAACACGCCCTACTTCTGCCCGGCGCAGACGCCCAACTGGTGCGACTCGGCCGAAGCAGTTCCGGGGCCGACCACGTCGCTGCTGCAGGAGTACGCGAAGAAGTACTCGATGGTGATCGTGGCGCCCCTGTACGAGCGCGAGATGGCGGGCGTTTATTACAACACCGCGGCGGTCATCGACGCCGACGGGAAGTACCTGGGCAAGTACCGCAAGAACCACATCCCGCAGACGAACGGCTTCTGGGAAAAGTACTACTTCAAGCCCGGCAACCTCGGGTACCCGGTGTTCAAGACGCAGTACGGCGTGGTCGGCGTCTACATTTGCTACGACCGGCACTTCCCCGAAGGCGCGCGGCTGCTGGGCATCAACGGCGCCGAAGTCGTCTTCAATCCGTCGGCGACCGTCGCCGGCCTCTCGCAGTACCTTTGGAAGCTCGAGCAGCCCGCGCACGCCGTCGCCAACGGCTACTTCGTCGGAGCGATCAACCGCGTCGGCACCGAAGCCCCCTGGAACATCGGCCGCTTCTACGGCTCGAGCTACTTCGTCGACCCGAAGGGCGCCTTCCTCGCGACGGGCAGCGAAGACAAAGACGAGCTCATCGTCTCGGACATGAACTTCGACGAGATCGAAGAAGTGCGCCGCACCTGGCAGTTCTACCGGGATCGCCGCCCCGAGACGTACGGCGACATGATCCGCCAGCTCCCGTGAGGGAGGCCCGGCCCTGAGGTTGGCTTCATCAACCGAAGGGGAGTCGCGAAGCGACTGAGGGCCGAACGAACCAAAGATTAAGGGCGACGTTCGACGCGGGTCGGCTGGCGCAGCGCATTGCGCGTCTTCTGCGATTCGAAGGCGGCGGCGAACGTGGGGCGATCGATGTAGCGGCCGGCCCCCTGCTGAACGTCGAGCTTCCCGTCGGCCCAGCACACCTTGCCCTGGCTCAACGTGTACCGGGGGATGCCGGTGACGTTCATGCCTTCGAAGATGTTGAAGTCGACCTTCTGGTGGTGCGTCTTCGCCGAGATGGTGCGGGTGCCCTTCGGGTCCCAGACGACGAGATCCGCGTCGGCGCCGACGGACACCGAGCCCTTGCGCGGGTAGATGTTGAAGATCTGCGCCGCGTTCGTCGACGTCACCTTCACGAACTCGTTCGGGGTCAGCCGGCCGGTGGCGACGCCCGCATTCCAGATCACGCTCATGCGGTCTTCGACGCCGCCCGTGCCGTTGGGGATCTTCGCGAACGAATCTTTGCCCATCGCCTTCTGCGGCGCACAGAAGCAGCAATGATCCGTCGCCGTCGTCTGCAGCGTGCCGGCCACCAACCCGTCCCACAGCGCAGCCTGGTGCTCTTTCGCGCGGAACGGAGGGCTCATCACGTGCGCGGCCGCGAACTCCCAGTCGGGGTTCCGGTAGACGCTGTCGTCGATCATCAAGTGGCCTGCGAGCACTTCGCCGTAGACGCGCTGCCCGGCGAGCTTCGCGCGGGTGATCGCTTCCAGCGACTGCTTGCACGAGTTGTGAACGATGTAGAGCGGCGTGCCGACCAGGTGCGCGACGGCAATCGCCCGGTTCGCCGCTTCGCCTTCGACTTCCGGCGGACGCGACAGCGGGTGTCCTTCGGGGCCCGTGATCCCTTGCGCGAGAATCTGCTGTTGCAGCCAGAAGACGAGCTCGCCGTTCTCGGCGTGGACGGTCGGAATCGCCCCCAACTCGAGGCAGCGCGAGAAGCTCAAGATCAGGTTCTCGTCGGGAACCATGATCGCGTTCTTGTACGCCATGAAGTGCTTGAAGCTGTTCACGCCGCGCTCGCGCGCGAGCACGCCCATCTGTTCCTTCACCGCGTCCGACCACCACGTGATCGCGACGTGGAAGCTGTAGTCGGCGCACGACTTCTTCGCCCAGTCGCGCCACTGGTCGTAGGCGGTGATCAGCGACACCTGGGGGTCGCCGATCACGAAATCGAGGATCATCGTCGTGCCGCCCGCGAGCCCTGCGGCCGTGCCGGTGAAGAAGTCGTCACTCGCGACGGTGCCCATGAAGGGCAGCTGCATGTGCGTGTGCGGGTCGATGCCGCCCGGCATCACCAACAGCCCGCCCGCATCGATCGTGCGGGTGCCTGAAGGGACGTCGAGCTTTTCCCCGATGGCTTTGATCACCCCGCCGTCACAGTGAACATCGGCGCGGTACGTCTGCTCGGCGGTAACGACAGTACCGCCACGGATCAAAGTGGACATCGGTGACCTCGGTTCAAAGGGTGTTGCACCACAACAACGTCAGGACTTCGGAGCTTCCTTGGCGTCCGCCGCCGGCGCAGGCGCCTTCGGCTTGGCCGAGCCTTCCGCGGGCAGCGCCGACTTCACATCGGCCGGCAGTGGAGGAACCACGCCCGCGAACGTGAACATGCTGTAGCCCGGGTCGCCCGAGCCATCTTCCTTCTTCTCGCCCTCGCGCAGCGCGGTGAAGGCCGTGATGCGATCGGCGTTGCTCGGGTGGTTGTCGAACACCTTGCCGCCCGCTTCCGCCTTCGAGATCACCTTGTCGAATTCCTTCGTGTCGTAGCCCGCGAACATCATCAGCTCGAACGCAGTCTTGTCGGCGGCGAACTCGGCGTCTTTGCCCATGCCGAAGGTCTTCTTGAACGAGAGCACGCCGTCGGTCAGCGCATCGACGAGCGCGCTGGACGACTTGTTGGCGCCCGAGTCTTCGAACGAGTCAGCGAAGTTGGCGTACTTGCGAATCGAGTCCGGCAGCTGATCGGCGATGCCGTACTTCGCGTACGCCGCCACCGTCTTCGCGGGGACGCAAATGTTGTGCTTCACCGACGCGTAGCTCTTGATCGTGTCTTTGTTCACGATGTGGCCGATTTCGTGGCCGAGCACCGCTGCCAACTGGGCCTCGTTCTCGACCAGGCGCATCAGGCCGGTGGTGATCACCACGTAGCCGCCGGGCGCCGAAAACGCATTGACGCCGTCGTTCTCGATCACCCCGAACGTCCACGGCAGCCCGGGGCGCGACGAGTAGCTGGCCAGCAGCTTGCCGACCTTGGCTACGTACGTGTTCACCGCGTTCTTCTTGTTCTTGAGGTCGACCTTCACTTTGTCAGCCTTGGCCGACAGCTCGGGCAGCGGGCCTTCGACGAAAAAGTTCCCCTGCTCGCTGGCGGTGGCGACCATGATCGCTCCGCCGATGTCTTTTTCTTCGGTCAGCGGAATGTTGCCGTCGGCCTTGGGGCACGTGGCGACGGCGATGTCGGCCTCGGCCTTCGCCTTCGACAGCTTCTCGGCGGCGGCAGCAGCGACGGCGGCCGCGGCGTCGAGGTCGGCCTTGCTCGGGGCCCTGATGCCGCCCTTGAACATCGAACAACCCGTACCGAGAACGACGAGCACTGCACCCAACAGGATCCGCTTCATTTGCCACCTGCCTTGGGAAGTCCCGCCTTCGCGGCGTGGTCGACGACGTCTTTGTCTTTCACTGCGGCGTTGATGCCTTCGAGCAGCACGACCTGCTTGCCGGCCGTGGTGAGGTCGGGCGTCTTCTGGGCGTACGTCTTTCCCGATTCGGACAGCGTAATGGTGGCCGCTCCGGAAGAGGCGACGGCGCGGGCGCTGATGCCCTTGCCGTCGGCCCCGACTTCGTCCGACGGCTTGCTGGGCGTGAGGTTGACCTGGATTACGAAGCCTTCTTTCGGCCCGGCCTTCACCTTGTGAAACGTGGGGTCCTTTTCGTCGGGTCCGTTCCACACCACTTCGGTGCCGGGCTGCAGCTTGGTGACTGCGGGCGCTTTGAGATCCGCCTTCTTGAGCAGGGTCGTGTCTTTCGACCGGATGTACAGCGTGCCGCCGGGCTTCACGGCGAATGCGGGAGTAGCGATCACTGCCACGGCGAGTGCCGCGCGGAATGCCTTGCTGCGCCTCATGGTCTCTCCTTCGAAGGTGGCTTAGGCGGCGCGCAGCTTAAGAGCGAATGGCCTTCGAGGCACAAAACATTACGGCGAGCGCAGCTTCGCCCACCTCAACGACGGCTTCGCAGCCGAGCCGGCCGCGTCGTAGTACCCGAGCATCTCAATCTTGAAGAACGCGCCCTCGGTCGACTGCACGACGTAGATGAGGCCGGTGCGCGGGGTGAGCTTGTGCTGGCCGAGATCGTAGTAGTACCAGCCGCCTTCGAAGGTGGTGAAAACCGAGTCGGCGGTGTCGACCTGGTAGCCGTCAGCGGGAGCAGCCGTCACCCCTTCCCAGCTCGAGTTCCTGAGGGCTGCGGTCTTCACCCCACCCGGCCCACTGGCGCCGCCGTTGGTGCTGACCTTGTAGCGCTGAAAGCTCATGTCCCACTTCTGGCCTTCGACGGCTTCTGACGCTTCGAGCTCTACCCCCGTGTCGAGGTCGAAGTAGACGAACGACGTCTTGTTGCTGGCATCGACGACGCTCAGGGTCGAGCCGTCGGCCTGCAGCGTGTGGGTGATGTGATCTTTGCCGGGCAGCGCGCCGTCCAGCGGGAACTCGTCGCGCAGATCTCCCGCGCAGGCACAGAGGATCAAAGGCAGCAGTGCACGTCTCATCAGTAACGAACCTCGATGCCGCCCAGCACACCGCGCGGGGGCCTGGGCAGGTAGGTGGCGTCGCCCGCATTCAGCAGGTTGAAGCCGTGAACGAAGATGCGCAACCAGTCGCGAAAGGTCCACGAGACCTGGGCTTCGAGGTCGACGTAGCCCTTCGCCCACTTGGTCTCCTGCACGCCGTCGGCGTTGGCGTCGATGTAGAACGGCCGGGGCCCGACCCAGTTGCTGCGCACCATCGCCTCGACGCCAATCGAAGGGTAGCGGGCGGTGAGCGCGGCGTTGACCTTGTGCGCCGCCCGGCCCTCGAGCGCGCGGTGCAGCACGTTGTCGCGCGTGTCGAGAAACGTGTAGCCGAGATCGAAGTACGTGCCGCGCGAGAGCCGCGCCCTCCCTGCGACTTCCACGCCCTGCGTGTACGCGCTGGCGACGTTGCCGTAGCGGTAGCGGGTCGGGTTGTCCGGGTTGGGGATGTCGTTGGTGTTGACGGTGATCAGGTTGGTGAGGTCGGTGTGGAAGACGCTGGCCGAGACGAGGAAGCCCTGCAGCGGCGGGCGCCAGTCGACCGCGAGGTTCACGCTCGATGACGTCTCGGGCTGAAGGTCGGGGTTGCCTTCGACGACGTAGCCGACGGACGCGTTGTCGAAGAGCAGGTACAGCTCGCTGAAGCTTGGCGCGCGGAAGCCCATGCCCCACGACGCGCGAATCGTGAACGCGGAATTCGGGTCGAGCTTCATCGCAAGGCGCGGGCTCGCGGCGGCGCCGAACTGCGTGTCGACGTCGACCCGGATGCCCGGAGCGATCTTCAGCCTGGGCCCCCCATTCGACAGGAAGTCCCACTCGTCTTGAACGAGGGCGGCGTACCGCTGGTGCTCGGCGTGCCCGGTCGACAGGCGCGGAGAGCTCAAGATTTCGGACAGCAGCTCGAGGCCGCCGGTGATCGTGTGCGCGCCGACCTTCTGATCCACCTGAAGGGCCGCTTCCCAGAGGCGGTTCACGTTCTGGGTGTACTGGTCGTAGTCGCGGGCGCCGCGCTGGTCTTGCAGCAGCTGATCGCGAAAGAGGCTCTGCCGGCCGCGCAGGGAAATGTTCGTCTTGTCGGTCGGGGTGAAGACGCCTTTGAGCGAAGCGTCGAATTGTTCCTGGCGGCCGCGGCGATCGAAGGTCGCTCCGGTGGGGGAGAGGTCGATCGCGTTCTCGTCGCGGCGCAGGTAGCCAATCTTGCCGGTGATCGCGACCCAGTCTTTCGGGGTGAAGACGAGGGCGGCGTCGCCATCGAAGCGGCGGAAGCCGGGGCCGCTGGTGGCGGCGTCGCGCGGGTCGAGATCATACGAGAGCGCCTGCCGGTAACCGCCCCCCAGGCGAAGCTCGAACGGGCCCCGCTTCATGCCGCCGTGGCCGCGAAAGTCGTAGTCCTCGCGCGTGCCGGCCGAGGCGCGCAGCATGCCTTCCCAGTCGTTCTGCACGCGGCGCGTGATGAGGTTGATGACGCCGCCGATCGCGTCAGAGCCGTAGAGCGCGGCGGCGGGGCCTTTGACGATCTCGATGCGTTCGACGTCGCGCAGCGAATAGCGGCTCAGGTCGATGGTGTTGCCGATGCGGCCCGAGATGCGTTCGCCATCGACGAGGATCAGCACGTACTCGGGGTCGAGGCCCTGCAGGCGAATGCCGACGCCACGGAAGCTGTACTCGAGCTCGACGCCCTGGTGCTGCTGCAGCAGGGCCCCGAGGTCGCGCGCGCCCGTCGCGTCGATCTGTGCGCGGGTGATCACCTCGGTGGGGGTGACGGCGTCTTCGAGGCGGCGTTCCGTTCGGGTGCCAGTGACGACCGTCTGCGCAACCACGGGCTCGGGTGCGGCAGGGGCGGCCGGCGGATCCTCGGGCGCGACGGGCTGGGGCTCGACGGGCTGGGGCTCGGAGGGCACGGGCTCGGGGGCCACGGGCTCGGTGGGCGCCTCCTGCCCAATCACGCCGAGCGCAGACGGCCCCTCGAGCCCGCTTGGGAGGACTGAGGCAGCGCTGAGGACGACGAGAAGAAGAAGCACGCACCCTGTCTGGCACGCGCCTGCTGCGGGTCAACGCCGGCGTGACAGACCAATGACGAGCAGGCCGAAGATCCAGAAGGCCCCGGCCGGAGCCGCCGAACAGCCAATGCCCGACAAGCCCGGGGTTCCGACACCCTTGACGATGATCTTCCGCCGAAGCTGCGCGACCTCGTCGCAGGGAACCGGCGGCAACCCCTTTGGATACGTCTGACAGAAGCCCTGGGTCATCCCGAAGTCGATGATGCGCTTCTGCGTCTCACCCGGAGGCGCCGTGGCCTCCATCGTCGCGCCGGGATTCTCGACGTGGTCGAACCCGACGGCGTGCCCAATCTCGTGCGTCAGCGTGTTCTGGATGTCGGTCGACACGCACGTGACCGCATCGGGGTTCGGAGCGCACGGCGGAGAGCTGATCGTCGTGAACAGAAACTTCGAATCATCGATGTGCGGCGCCGCGTTGAGCTCGATGTCCGCGTCGTAGATCGCCCCGGTCTTCGTGCTGAAGGTGGTGGTGGTGAGCGCAATCGTGAAATCCGAATGGTCCCAGCACTTGTACTTATTCGTGCACGAGCCATCGGCCTGACACGGATCCGTCGGCGGCACGGCGGTGCGGCACGACTGTTCGCGGAAGACGATCACGTTGCTCGACTCGGTGCCGCGGCCGATCTTCACGTTCGCCTGCCGTTCACCGCGCGTGAACTTGAAGTCGCTGCACGTGTCCGACACCGCCTGCCAGCTCGCGAACGCCGCATCGATCGCGACGAACTCGGACTCGCCTGGCGTCCTCGCGCTTCCCGCCGCGTCGACGACGTACGTGAACTCGCGCTTGTTCCACGTCACGCACAGCACGCCCTTCTCTGCGCTGCCCGGAACCACGGTGCGAATGAACGGCTGCGCAGCCGCCATCGACGACACGAGCATCACGAGGGCGGCGACGATCTTCATGCGGAGCGGAACCTTCGCCGAGCAAGCGCGATGAGCGAGAGCACTGCCCACCCCGCCCCGCTGTCAGCCGAACAACCACAGCCGCGCGCGACCGGCCCGAGCTCGCCGGTGAAGGCGGGGCTCACGCAGTCCTGCGACGGCAGATCCTTCGGGTACACCGCACAGATGAACTGCTTGCTGCCGACATCCAGCACGCGCTTCCCGAGCTCCGTCGGAGCGGCGCTCGCGTACATCGTCGACCCCGTCTGGCAGCTGTGGGCCAGGCCCAGCGAATGGCCGAGCTCGTGCGTCAGGGTGTTCTGGATGTCCGTCGCCACGCAGGCCTGGTTGTAGGCAGGCTTGATGCACGGAGGCGAATCGACCGCCGTGAAGATGAAACCCGGGGTGTTCAGCTCGATGTCCGCGTCGAGGATGCGGCCGCTGACGGGGTCGAAGCTGGTGGTGGTGACGGCCAGCGCTCCGCTGTTGTGCTGCCAGCAGTCATTCTTGTTGCCGCAGTCGTCGTCCTTCCAACAACCATCGCTGGGGCCGACCTTGTCGGTGCACACCACGGTGCGCCAGAGGATGAGGTTCAGGTTCGAGGCCGACTTGCTCTCGTAGGACGCGAGGCGCGAGGTCGATCGCGGCCCGACGGTGAGGTTCAGCGAGCCACACGACGCGAGCTCGGCCTGCCAGGTGGCGATCGCCTTGTCGACGGCGGTGAACTCGGTGTCGCCTCTGGTCTCAAGGTTGCCTTTGTCGTTCACGCGCCACTCGATGGTCTGCTTCTCCGTCCAATACAGACAGTGCGACCGCGCGGCGTTGTCGTCGACCTTCGTGCGTGCGTACGGGGGGCAGACGGCCTGGCCCAGCGCCAGCGACATCACTGCCGCGAGGATCATGGAGCCGTCTTCAGGCCCGGGCGGCCCGGCTGCACGACTGGCGAGACAGGAACCGCCATCGCCGC
>JAYUXE010000327.1:0-11490 GCA_043753165.1 Archangiaceae bacterium
GCAGGGGACGCTCGCGATGCGACTGCTGCGGCCGATTCACCCCGTCATCTCTTATGCGTCGGGGAACATCGCCGCGCTGCCGATGCGATCGCTGGTCACTCTGCCGGTCGTGGCGATCATCTTTCTAGCCGGCGTCGCGGGCTCGTTTCCCACCGACCTGCGCATCTGGGCGCTGTGGGGCTTATCGATGCTGGGCGGGTGGTTGATCACCTTCTTTGCGAACATCGCCATCGGCAGCCTGTCGCTCTACATGGAGTCGAGCATCAAGGTGATGGACCTCTGGCTCGCCGGCTTCTTCGTCTTCTCGGGCTACCTCTACCCGTTGGACATGTTCCCGCCGCTGGTCCGCGCCGCCGCAGACTGGCTGCCGTTTCGCTACCAGATTGGCGTCCCCGTCGAGCTGATGACCGGGGCCCACGGCGTCGACGCTGCGTTGTCGTTGATCGCGCGGCAGTGGGCGTGGGCCGCGGGGCTTGGCGTGTTCGCGGTGTTGCTGTGGAACAACGGCGTGAAACGCTTTCAGGCGTTCGGGGGCTGACATGGGCCGCTACCTGAGACTGCTGCGCCTGCAGCTGCGTACCTCGATGCTCACCGCCGCGCAGTACCGGTGGGACTTCGCGATCGACGGGGTGATTTCCATCTTCTGGACCACCACCGCCGTCATCCCCCTGTTCGTCGTCTACGGCGGAGCAGCCACCGGCGGCATTCCCGGCTGGTCCCTTTCCGAAGCGCTGGTCGTCATCGGCTGGTTCATTCTTCTGCAGGGCGTGCTCGAAGGCGCGATCAACCCCGGGCTCACCGCCGTCGTCGATCACATCCGCAAAGGCACGCTCGACTTCGTGCTGCTCAAGCCCGCCGACGCGCAGTTCCTCGTCTCGACCTCGCGCTTCGCGTTGTGGCGCATCAGCAGCGTGCTGATGGGCCTCGTCATCTTCGGCATCGCGTTCAGCCGGCTCGAGCGCTGGCCGTCGGGCCCGGGCGTCATTCAGTCGATGCTGCTCGCGACGCTGGCGATCGCCGTCCTCTATTCCCTGTGGATCCTCATCGTCAGCCTCGCGTTCTACGTGGTGAAGGTCGACAACCTGACCTACCTCTTCACCTCGATCTTCGACGCCGCGCGCTGGCCGTCGACGGTCTTTCGCGGCGCGCTGCACCTGATTTTTACTTTCGTCATTCCGCTCGCCCTGATGACCACGTACCCGGCAGAGGCGCTGCTCGGCCGGCTCGCGTGGTCGACGCTGCTCAGTTCCCTGGCCGGCACCGTGGTGCTTGCGTTCATTTCCCGGCAGGTCTGGCTGCTCAGCATTCGCCGCTACACGTCGGCGAGCTCGTAGTCGTATCGTCCGCGCCGTGCCCAGCGCCCGCGTCGAACGAAAGTCCCCCCGCGACGTGCCCGCCGCGATCCGCACTGCCATCGGCTGGTTCACCGCGCACGGCTACCAGTCGGAAAACGCGGTCTACGGCGCGGCGCAGCTGGCGCACTCGACCTCTACCGGCACCCGCTTCGACGAACAGCCGCACACGCTGCGAATCATCCACCAGGGCGCGATGCTTACCTTCGAGTTCACCACCGGCCTCGGCAGCACTGGCGGGGTGAGCGCGACGGATACGAAGACTCTCGAGGGCAAAGTCGACGCGGCGCTGGGGTTGAAACCGGCGGCGGCTCCGATGGTCGGCTGTCGCTATTGCGGCCGGCTCACCGAAGCGTCTGCTGCAACCTGCGACGGCTGCGGGCTTCCCGACTTCGTCTGATGCGCGTCGTCACCTGGAACATCAACTCGATTCGCGCGCGCACCGACCACCTGCTGGGCGTGCTGCAGCGTTTGTCGCCCGACGTGCTGATGCTGCAGGAGCTCAAGTGCACCGACGAACAGTTCCCCACCGCTGAAGTCGAAGCCGCCGGCTACCAGGTCGCCGTCTTCGGCCAGAAGTCCTTCAACGGCGTCGCGATGCTCACCAGGGAAAAAGCGACCGACGTCGTGCGCAACATCAGCGACGGCCTGGATGACCCGATGGCCCGCATGATTGGCGCCACCTACCGCGGCGTCCGCATCTACGGCCTCTACGCGCCCAACGGCCAGGCCATCGGCTCCGAAGCGTTCGAGTACAAGCTGCACTGGTACACGCGCCTTCGCCGCTTCCTCGCCCAGCACCACGCGGCCGAGTCCAGGGTGATTCTGTGCGGCGACTTCAACGTCGCGCCCGAAGATGTCGACGTCTGGGATCCGCGCCTGTTCGCCGGCCAGACGCTGTTCACCGATTCCGAAAAGCGCGCGTGGCGCGAGCTGCGCGACTCACTTCAGATGACCGACGTCTTCCGCGCGCTGAACCCCGGCGTGCAGCGCTTCACGTGGTGGGACTACCGGATGTCTGGCTACAAGAAGAACCACGGGCTGCGCATCGATCACTTCCTCGCGACGAAGGCCGTCTTCGAAAAAGCGAAGGAGACCGGAGTCGATCTGCCGGCCCGCGAGCTGAAGCTTCCCAGTGATCACGCCCCAGTCTGGGCAGACTTCGATATGTAGTCTCACCATGGAACTGTCAATTTGGGGGTTGCTCTTCGGTACGGCCGCCTGGTTTGGGCTGCGCTACGTCATCTTCGGTTTCTACACCGTCGCTCCGAACGAGCGGGCGGTGAAGACCTCGTTCGGAAAAGCCGAGCAGCTGCAGACGACGACGCTCGACAACCCGATGGCCGAGTCGCTGCGCCCGGAAGAACGCGAGCGCTACAAGTACCCGCAGGTGAGGGTGATTCCGCCCGGCGGCCCGTACTTCAAATGGCCGTGGGAAAAAATCTACAAGGCTTCCATCGCCACTGAGACGGTCAACATGGCGTGGGACCCCGAAGACGGGAACGCCAACCGCGGTGGCACCATGCTCGAGGCGGTCACCAAGGATCAGCTGAACACCGGCCTGGTCGGCCAGCTGCGCTTCCGCGTCAACGAGCAGAACCTCTACGCGTACCTGTTCGCCGTGAAGCGGCCCATCGTCCACGTGATGGGGTACTTCATCTCGATTCTTCGCCAGCGCATCGCCGCGTTCGAAGCGCCCAAGAGCGAGATTCCCGCCGGCGTCACGAACCCGCTCGAAATCAGCGTCGTCTCGGGCGTCAGCATCAACGACCTGCGGAAGAACCTGCGCATCCTGAACGAAACGATGGATCGCGACTGCGTCTCATCGTCCGCGCGCTACGGCATTCAGCTCGACGCCGCGCTGATCACCGACATCGACCCGCCGTCCGAAGTCGAGAGCGCCCTGGCCGCGATCAACACCGCCCACAACCACGTCAGCTCGGACATCTCGCTCGCCCAGGCCTCGGCCGACCAGCGCCTGGTGCAGAGCCGCCGCGCGGTCGAGGTCGAAACGTTGAACGCGCAGGCCGAAGTCGAGCCGCTGGTCTCGATGGCGACCCAGCTGATGGACTTGAAGAAGATGGGGCCCGACGTGCTCAAGGCGTACACCCGAAACGTCCGCCTCTCGCTGTTCGCCAAAGCCAAGCAGGCGATGTTGGAGGTGAAGCGATGAGCTTCTTCGCGTCGATGTTGATCGCCTTTTTCGCGTGCCTCGTGGGCGTCCCCGCCGGCCTCGGGTTGCTCAAAGCCCTGGGCGTCTGGACCACCGTCGAAGAACGCCGCGCCAAGGTCTACGTCCTCTTCGGTGAAGTCATCGGCATCTTGAACGAGCCGGGCCTGCACTTCCTCTGGCCGAAGCTCGGATGGAAGGCGATGTTGGTGAACTGGCTCGGCAAGTCGCACGTCGTCGACATGCGGCTCGACCAGGAATACCTGCGCAGCCAGGCGCTGAACTCGGAAGAGGGCGCTCCGATGGGCGTGGGCGTCTGGTACGAGATGTTCGTTTCGGATCCCCGGTCGTTCCTCTTCAAGAACGCGGATCCCCGCGGCAGCTTGCGCGCGAACGTCGGCAACGCGGCCGTGCGCAGCCTCTCGAACATGAAGCTCGCCGAGATGCTCGAGACCCGCCACACGATGAGCGTCGCGGTGCGCAACGAGGTCTCGCCGAAGTCGCACGAGTGGGGCTACCAGCTGGGCAGCGTCTACATCCGCAAGGTCCACTTTCGCGACGTCCAGATGATCCGGCAGATCGAAGAGAAGGTCGTCAACCGGCTGCGGCAGGTCACGTCAGCGATCAAGCAAGACGGCAACAACCAGGTCAGCATCATCAAGTCGACGGCCGAACGTCAGGCGGCGATCGAGTTCGCGCGCGCCGCGGCGCAGCGGCCCTTCATCGTCGGCCAGGCCCTGCAGAAGATCGCGCAGGACCACGAGGTGATGCAGGCCGTCTTCGAGCTGCTCGAGTACCAGAAGCTTTCCGAAGGTGAGGCCCGCGTCACGCTGCTTCCTTCCGGACCTCAAGGCGATCTGCTCGCGCCCCTGCTCGCCGCTCAGAACCCGGTCAAGTGACCCAGTCGAAGTTTTCGGGCCTCGACGCCGTCGCCGCGCACATGCGCGAGAAGTATGGGCCGGTTCCCACGCTGACCCCCACGCCCGAGGGGGAGGCCGAGGCCCGGGCCCTGCTGCAGGAAGGCATGGAGCTCGGCGCACGCAGCGACTACCACGGCGCGATCGCGAAGTTCGACGCAGCCATGCTGCGCAACGGTGAGACCGCGAACCTGCTCGCCGCCCGGTCGATGTCGTTTCTCGCGCTGGGGGAACGCAGCTGGTACCTGTTCGACATGCGCGAGGCGCTCGAACGGCACGAAGCCGGTGAGCCGCTGATGCTCAGCCCGGCCGACCTCACCGAGAACCAGCAGCGGCTCGAGCTCGTGTCGCAAGAGCTGGGCGTCATCGGCTTCGCCGAGCTGCAGTCACGGCGAAAGGCAGACATCTTCTACTCGCGGGGGTTTCGCGCCTGGGAAGACAAACGGAAGAACGAGGCGCTGGCGTGGATGGCGGAATCGCTGGCCGTCACTCCGTTGGCGCTGGCGTGCTGGTATGCGGGCCTCTTTCTCGCCCAGGCGAAAGACGCCGAGGCCTCGCTGTTCCTGCTCGACCTCATCCCCACGCAGGACCCCGAATCCCTGGCCCAGCTGTACGCGGGGGTCAGCCGTGACACCGTGGCAAAGGCGCGCGAGGCGGTGGCGGACCTCGCCGTCTTGCAGCGATAGTCCTCGCACCCATGACCGTCGAAGACGACTCGAGCCTGCGCGCGGCTGCGCGGCTGGCCCGGCTCGGAGGCTGGTCCGTCGACATCGCGGACATGAAGCTCACGTGGACGGGGGAGACCGCCTCGATTCACGAAGAGCTGCCCGGCTTTTCGCCCGAGCTGATGCAGGCGTTCCACTACATCGCTCCGGAGTTCCGCGACACGCTGCGCCTTCAATTCGAGGCGTGCGTTGCCAGCGGCGCTCCGTACAGCTGCGACGCCCAGATGATCGCGGCGAAGGGACGGCGAATCTGGATTCGCGCCTTCGGCGAGGCAGTGAAAGACGCGAACGAAAAAGTCGCGACCAGCTGCTGGGCCAGTACATCTTTCAGGAATTCAAAGAGGCCGAAGGCACCACGTCCGACCGGGCCTACCGCAAGGTGATCGAGCACGGCGTGGTGGTCACCTTCGAACAGTTCTACCCGCCGCTGAACCGTTGGTTCGACGCGAAGGCGTACCCGACTCGCGAAGGCGTGGCGGTGTACCTGCGCGACGTCACCGGACCCGCCGCGATGGCACCCGCATCACGGCCGAGTGCCGGTGGACCCTCGTTCGCGACGACGACGGAAAGCCGAAGTCGGTGCTCGCGATCAACACCGACATCACCGCGAGCAAGAAGCTCGAGAGCCAGATCTTGCGATCGCAGCGCATGGAAAGCATCGCAGCCCTCGCGGGCGGCATCGCGCACGACCTCAACAACACGCTGGCTCCGATCTTGATGACGGTGTCGCTGCTGCGCTCGATGGAAAGCGACTCGTCGCGCAGCGAAGACCTCGAGACGATCTAGGTCTGCTCCCAGCGAGCGGCCGACATGGTTGCCCAGTTGCTCGCGTTCGCGCGCGGCGTCGACGGCAAGCGAACCAAGATGCGCGTCGGGACAGTCGCCACCGAAATGCAGAAGATCATCCGAGACACGTTTCCGAAGGACATCTCGGTGCAGCTGTCGACGCCCATCAATGAGTGGGACGTTCATGCCGACCCGACGCAAATTCATCAGCTGATGATGAACCTCTGCGTGAACGCGCGCGACGCGATGCCCAACGGCGGCCTTCTCACGCTCGCGGTCGACCAGGTGCTTCTCGACGAGGCGTACGCGGGCATGAACCTCGAAGCCAGGCCCGGCCCGTACTTGCTGATTCGCGTCGAAGACACGGGCCTGGTGATGCTGGCCGCCGTGCTCGATCGCATCTTCGACCCGTTCTTCACCACGAAAGAGCTCGGGAAGGGGACGGGGCTCGGGCTGTCGACCGCGCACTCGATCGTCCGCAGCCATGGCGGCTTCATTCACCTCTACAGCGAGCAGGGAAAAGGCACCCGCTTCCGGGTCTACCTGCCCGCGGATGTCGATGACGCAGTGTCGGAAGAGGCGGCCCTCGAGCAGTCGGCGTTGCCGCGCGGCAGCGGCGAGACGGTGCTGGTGGTCGACGATGAAGAGCCGATTCGACAAGTCGCGCAACGCACACTCGAACGGTTCGGGTACCGGGTGATGGTGGCGAAGAATGGCGCCGAGGCGGTGTCCATCTACGCGAACCACCGCGACGTGATCGCCGCGGTGCTGACCGACATGTCGATGCCGGTGATGGACGGGCCGGCGACCATCGTCGCGCTGCGGCCGATGAACCCGAAGGTGAAGATCATCGGCACCAGTGGGCTCAACGCGAACGGCAACCTCGCCAAGGCGGTAGGGGCGGGCGTGCATCACTTCGTGCCCAAGCCCTACACCGCCGAGACGATTCTCAAGGTGCTGCGGAAGATCCTCAAGGAAAGCCAGTCACGGCGACGGGCGCGTACTGATCGTCGCTGTTGCCGTTGCCGAGCTCGCCTCCGCTGTTGCTGCCCCAGCACTTGAGGACGCCCCCGATGCGGGCGCAGACGTGGCCCGCCCCGGCTGAGATTGCTGAGACGCCCGCAGTGAGGCCGGTGACCTGCACGGGGACACTCGACTTGAAGCCCGGGCCTTCAGACGCGCCGACCTCGCCGCTGTAGTTGGTTCCCCAGCACTTCGCCGCGCCGGCCTGAACCGCGCACGTGTACAGCGAACCGACCGAGACGCTGCTGACACCGGTGGCCATACCAACCACCGACTGTGCGGTGGTGCTCTCGACCTGGATGCCGCTCATCATGTTGCCGAGCTGACCGTCGGCGTTGCGGCCCCAGCACTTGAGGCCCGCGGTGGTAATGGCGCACGTGACGCTGTCGCCGGCGCTGACCGAGGTGACGCCCGAGGCGAGGCCGGTGACGTCGGTGGGAAGGGCTGAGGAGAGGTTGGTGCCGATGCCGAGCTCACCGTAGATGTTGCCACCCCAGCATTTGAGGCCGCCCGAGATGACGGCGCAGCTGTGGTAGCGGCCGACGGCGATCGCGGTGACACCCGAGCTGAGGCCCATGACTGCGACGGGCGTCTTCGAATCGTTCTGCGTGTTGTCGCCGAGCTGGCCGAAGTCGTTCTTGCCCCAGCACTTCATCGCGCCGGCGGTCGTCAACGCACACGAGTGCGTGTACCCGGTGGCGATCGCCGTGACGCCCGAAGTGAGGCCGCTGACGTTGACGGGCGTCGAAGACAGGGTGGTGCCGCCGTTGCCGAGCTGGCCGTCCGCGCCTTCGCCCCAGCACTTCACTCCGCCCGAAACGATGGCACAGGTGTGGTCGACCGTGGCGGTGATCGCGGTCGCGCCGGTGGTGATGCTGGGCACCGCGACCGGCGCGTAGGTCTTGGTGGTGTCGAGCGCGGCGCCGTTGCCGAGCTGGCCCGCTTCGCGAGCACCCCAGCACATCACCGCGCCCGTCGACGTGATCGCGCAGGTATGAAGCCGGCCCGACGCGACCTGCGCTGCGACGTAGCTCGGGCCCGACGTGCCGCCGCCGGTGCCCGACGTGCCGCCGCCGGCGCCGCTGGTGCTCCCCCCTCCGCAGGCAGCGAGCGCAAATGCCAACGACACCACTGCGAGTCGGACGAGATTGAAGTTCATGATGAGAAGGGCCTCCTGGCCGCAAAAGTCGCAAAGAATCGGATCAGACGCGGTGATTCTCACCCACCCGCCGTCCCCGCCGGCGAGTTCCCACGGCCGTTCGATCGAATTCGATCGAAGATTTTTGACGCGGTCGGTCAAGCACTGGCCGACGCACCGCGCAAAGTTCGATCGAATTCGATCGAAGGGTGAAAGGGCAGCTCCGGCGGGGGGTTGTCCTCGGGCAAAGGGCGGACTTCTGACGCGCCCCGTCACGAAATCAGCGACTCGGCGGTGATGACGCGGCGCGTGATTTCTTTCGATCGAAGACGGCCGGGGCCACCTTCGGCGAAGTGAGAAACGTGACGATGTCGCGAAGGTCCGAATCGGGAAGCCGGGCGATGCTGAACGCGGGCATCTGGTCATCGTCGTGCCCCTCGAGGTGACGGACGCGCGCGACGACCCATTCCGGCTCGTACAACCCGGGCGCCCAGACCGGGCCGACCCGCCCGTCGAGGTGACACGTCATGCAGTACTGGTCCGCCAGGGCCTTGCCCCGCACCGCGTCTCCGCCGGTCGGATCGCGAATCGTCGACTCATACGTCCGGTACACCACCCGGTAGTCGAGCTCGCCCGCCGGGTCCGGCGAAATCGCCTGCACGAACGCCACGAGCGCGCCCTGCTGCTGGTCAGACAGCCCCGCGCCCTTCATGAACATCTTCTGACAGATGCTCGCCGCCTTCCCGACCGTCGGCGCAAACCCGCCCCAGAACTTCGGCCGCTGCGCCGCGTTGAACATCGTGCTCCCCGCGCGCGCGAACCCGTCGCCCTGCTTCAAGCCCGCGCGCTCATCTGCCTTCGAATGGCAGTGCCCGCACGTCAGCTTGTTCCCCGCGCCGCCAAGCTCCGCCGAGTGGAACATGCGTTCGCCCTTCGCCTTCGCGTCTTCGCCGCTGAACAGATACGAAACCGTCAGCACCGGCTTCGCCTTCCGCGGCGGCCGCGGCTTCGCTTTTGGCGCGGCCGGCAGCACCGTCGCCACCGTCGGCTCCGTCGGAACCTTGACCGCGTTCGCCAACGCCGGCTCGGCCTTCACCGTTTCCTTCGGAACGAACAGCACCTCGAACGACACCTCGGCCACATCGCCCAGCTTGATGAACAGACGCTGCGGCCGCGTGATGTTGTAGTCGGCGAACAGCACCTCGAACGCGCCCGAGACCCAGACCTTCCGGTCGGCTTCCATTCGGACCTTCGCCGGCAATCGCACCGCGCGCCGCACGCCGTGAAGCTCGAAGCTGCCCACCGCCTCGGCCTCGACCGTCTGCCCCGGCTCGAGCTTCGCCGCGCTCGTGCGCTCGAGCTTCTCGACCACGAGCAAGGCGAACGGGAACCGCGCGGTCTGCAAAAACTCGTTTCGCATGTCTTCGTCGCGCTGATCGATGCCCGTCTTGATCGCACCGAGCTCGACCGCGACCCAGGCCTTGCCCGTCGCCACCGACGCCGGGTCGAGCTCGAGGCTGCCCGCAACCTGACGCGTCTCGCCCAGCACATCGTCCAGCGGGCCTTCGACCTTGAACTTAACGCTGCCATGGGGCCGCGCCGCGACGGTGAAGCCTTCGCCCCACGCCACGGAAGAAATCACCACCGCCACCACGACGAGCCGGCTCATCATTTTTCGCGCTACCTCACGTCCACCAGCACCTCGGTGCCGGTGAGAATGTCGACCAACGAACGGCGGCCCTTCGTGAACAACGCGGCCGCACTGCCCAACACCCCGACCAGGAAACCCAGGCCCGCCATCGCGGCCGACGCGAACACCGCCGCGCTGCCTTCCGAACGGTAGGCGCCGGCGAGCGCGAGACTTCCGAACGCGAGCCAGCCGTGCTGCGCGGCGAACCTTCCGAGCGCGCGAAGCTTCGACACCGGCAAATCGCCCGGGCGACGCAGCACCGTGCGCATCATCCACTGGCCCGGCGTCGAGGCCACGGTGAACAACCCCAACGCGACCCACACCATCAACGCCACGAAGCCCGTCGGAGCGAACGACTGCACCGTGAACCGCGCCGCGGCCGCAAAAATCGAGACGTCGATGAGCCACGCGAGCACGCGCATCATCACGCTGGCCGGCACTTCGGGCCGCGGCGCCGCCTCGTCGAGCGCGTCCATCAACGCGTCGTAGCTTTGAAAACGCCGCGACAAATCGCGTTCCATGCAGCGATCGATCAAGTCCGCGACCCTCGCCGGCACGTGCTTCGCGCGCTGGCGCAGCGTTGGCGGAGGCGGCCCCATCACGAAGTTCATCAGCTCGGTGAACGTCGTCGCGTTGTTCGGAGCAGAGCCGCAGAGCAGCTCGTAGAAGGTCGCTCCGAGGGCGTAGATGTCGGCGCGGGCGTCGAGCTCGAGTCCCTTCGCCTGTTCGGGCGACATGTACGGCGGGCTTCCCATCACGGCTCCGACCTGCGTGAACTTCGGCAGGTTCGCGGCGGTCGGTGGTTGCGACGACAGCTCGGCCGGCTTCTCGCGCGAGTTCACCGGAGCGGCCAGCCCGAAGTCCGCCAGATGCGCCAACCCAAAACGATCGAGCAGGATGTTCGCCGGCTTGATGTCGCGGTGAATGATGTTGAGCCGCGCCGCTTCCCGAAGCCCTTCGGCGAGCCCGCGCATGTGTCGCACCGCGTCCTGCCACGACAGCTTCTTGCCGGCCTGCAGCGCGTCTTCCAGCGAGCCACCGTCGACGAGCTCCATGGCCATGAAGAGCACGTCTTTTTCCTGCCCGACGAAATACACCTGCACGACGTTCGAGTGCGCGACCTGCGCCTGCGCGCGCGCCTCGCGAAGAAAGCGATCAGCAAACGTCGCCGCGCTGGCGAGCTCGGGGCGAATCACCTTCAGCGCGACCTGCCGCTGCAGCGACGTGTCGAACCCCAGGTAGACCTCGCCCATGCCGCCTGCCGCCAGGACCTTGTCGAGGCGGAAGTGGTTCAGGTAGCGGGTGGTCACGGTTCTTCGACGATGTCTTTCTTCATCGGGACGATGATCGCCAGCAGCTCGCCCTTTTCCTTCTCGGGCACCTTGAACTTGTCGAGCGTGGCGACCAGGTGGCCGGCCAGCGCGTCGAACTGCGCGGTGGTGACGCCCATGCCCGCGTGCGAGGTCTTCATGTCGCGGCCCGAGTAGGTGCAGCCGCCTCCGGCGCCCGCGCAGATGAGCTCGATCAACCGGGTGCGAAGCCGCGGCACGTGCGAGCCCGCGAAGCCGGCGTTGATGCGTTCGTCTTGCGAGACGCGGCCCAGAAAATCGTCGACGACCGCTTCGATCGCCGGCTTGCCGCCGAGGCGGTCGTAAAGAGAACCTGAAGCTGCGGCTGCGGCCGCGGGCG
>JAYUXE010000328.1:0-2145 GCA_043753165.1 Archangiaceae bacterium
CGCGTGGGCCGACGGCACGAAGTTCGAGTGGTCCGGCAGCAAGGCGACCGTGCGCGACACCGCCGGGGCCGAGGTGGGGCAGCTCGAGCTCACCGCCCCCACCAGCGGCGTGCTGAACCTCGTCGCGATCGCGGCCAGCGCCGACGCCAACCGCGTGCGCCTCAACTTCAAGTGCGCCGCGGGCGATCACTTTCTGGGCTTCGGCGGCCAGGCCGACGCGCTCGATCACCGCGGCCACACCGTGCCCATCTTCACCAGCGAGCCCGGCATCGGAAAATCGGAGACCGACGAACCGTCTGAGCTCTGGCCTCTGGTCGGCGCCCGCCACGCCAGCAGCTATGGCCTGCCCAGCTACCTGTCGAACCGCGGCTACCTTGCCGTGCTCGAGCACGACGGCCGCAGCGTCTTCGAGCTCTGCAGCGTCAACCCCGATCAGGTCCGCATCGAGACGTGGAACCGCACCTGGAAGCTCGTCCTCTATTTCGGCGAGACGCCGGCCCAGGCGCTCGAGCGCGGCACTGCGGGTCTGCTCGGCCGCCCAATGAAGCCGCCCCCGGTGGCGTTCGCTCCGTGGAATGACGCGATCTTCGGCTCAGCCAACGTGCGCGCGGTGGCGAAGTCGCTGCGGGACAACGGTGTTCCGTCGTCGGTGTTGTGGACGGAGGATTTTCGCGGCGGCGCCGACGTGTCGGGGCAGGGGTACCGGCTGAAAGAAGAGTGGACGGTCGACCGCACGCTGTACCCCGACGTCGAGACCGTCGCGTCCGACCTTCGCGCGCAGGGCTTCGGCTGGCACGCGTACTTCAACACCTTCCTCGTCGAGAACACGGCGGTCTTCGCCGAGGCCACCACGCTGAAACATTTCGTGCTCGGGCCCGATGGCAAGCCGTCGCTGTTTTCCGGCGTCACGTTCAAGCCCACTGGCCTCGTCGACCTCTCGAAGCCCGAAGCGCGCGAGTGGATGAAGTCGTACCTGCGCAAGGCGTTGGACCTCGGGTTCGACGGGTGGATGGCGGACTACGGCGAATGGCTGCCGCCCGATGCCGTGCTCGCGTCGAAGGAAGATCCGATCGCCGCTCACCAGCGCTACGCGAGCGAGTGGGCAAAGGTGAATGCCGAGGTGATGGCCGAACGCACCGACGGTCGGCAACGCGTCTTCTTCTCGCGCGCGGGCTGGCTCGGGTCGACCGCGTTCACCCCGATCGTCTGGGCCGGCGATCAGCGCACGGGCTTTCAAAAGGACGACGGCCTCTTCACCGTGATTCCCATCGGCCTCAATCTCGGGCTCGGCGGCGTCTCGACATACGGCAGCGACATCGCCGGCTACCAGAGCGCCACCAATCCCGCGTCGACCAAAGAGCTCTTCTTCCGCTGGACGACGCTCGGGGCCATGACTCCCGTCATGCGCACCCACCACGGCACCGCCGCGCGCGACAACTGGCGGTGGGACAAGGACGCCGAGACGATCGCGCACTACAAGCGCTGGGCGTCGCTGCACCTGCGGCTCTTCCCGTATCTCGATGGCGCGTCGGTGGAAGCCGAGACGAAGGGGATGCCGTTGATGCGCGCGATGCCGCTGATCGCTGCGGAAGATTCAGCGGGGTGGACCATCAGCGATGCGTACGGGCTGGGGCCCGCGCTGCTGGTGGCTCCTGTCGTGGAAGAGGGCGCGGTGAAGCGCACGGTGCACTTCCCACCGGGGAAGTGGGTCGCTGTCGAAGGCGGGCTGACGCACGACGGGCCGGCCGACGTCGAAGTCGCTGCGGCGATGGGTGAGATTCCCGTCTTCGCGCGCGCGGGAAGCGTGGTGCCTTTGCTCGCTGCCCGGATTCAGACGCTGCTTCCCGCCGAGGCGCCCGTGGTGGACTACGACGACGTGAAGGGCGAGCGCGTGCTCTGGGTGTTCAAGGGCAGCGCCGGATCCTTCACGGAACGCGATGGCACGACCTACGCGGTCACGGTCGTCGCTGGCACCGGCATCGAGGAAGCGGGCGTCGCGC
Source organism: Archangiaceae bacterium (assembly GCA_043753165.1). Lineage (GTDB taxonomy): Bacteria > Myxococcota > Myxococcia > Myxococcales > Myxococcaceae > JAGSPQ01. Next base: position 2,001 of record JAYUXE010000328.1, read on the forward strand.
TATCGGCCTGTGCGTCGGCGCCGCAGCGCGGCTGTGTCGATGGGAAGACCGTGCGAATGGCTGGGCAGGGGCCGCTGAAGTTCGACGGGCACCAGCTGACCGTCACCGGCCCTGCGCGCACGCTCGACGTCGTCATCTTTTAAGC
>JAYUXE010000329.1:0-2144 GCA_043753165.1 Archangiaceae bacterium
GCGTCGGTGCCGACTTCGTCGGCGGCCACCGGGTCTCCGCCGTAGCCCGCGTTCGAGTGACAGTCGCTGCAACCCTGCTCGAACAGCTTCGCGCCGCGCGCGTGGGTCGCGACCGCTTTAGGCTCGGGCTCCAGGGAATAGAGAAACATCGCCAGCGCCCACGCGAGCTCGCGCGGCGGCCGCACCTTCTCGTGTGCGGAATGCAGCAGCTGCGTCTCTTGCCGAATGGCGAGCGCGGTCGGCCCCGTGTGCCGAATGCCGCCGGCCTGCGTGAGCGCCGACTGCGATTTCAGCGCCCACAAATCTGGAATCGCGACGGGGTCTTCATCGACGTCTTCCGTCACATCCGCGCGGCCGGGACCCCACGTCGCCATGCGGCGCGCGAAATCCGCATCGACCGGTTCCTTCGTCTCGCGGTGAAACGCGAGCCGCAACTTTCCGTAGTCGAACTTCCGGCGCGCCGGACCTGCGACTGCCTTGCCGTCGCGCACGACCGCGTGACACAGCGCGCAGGTGATGCCGATGCGCGTGCGCCCATCGATGTCGGCGAATCGCACCAGGCCCACGTACGCGCCGGTCGCTGTGCGCTCGAGACCCGTCTCTTCTGCCAGCGCCGGCCGCGTGACCGCGAACTCGACCAGCCCTTCTGCGCGCATCGGGTACGCGAAGAAGACCTCACGCCCGAGCGCAATCCATTCGGCGTCCGTTGCGGGCTTCACTCCATTCCACAGCGGAGTCGACGGTGGCACCGTGACCGCGAGGTTCAGCCGCGCCGAGCGTGGATTCCACTCGGGCAGCAGGTCCCAGCCTTTGCCGTACGACGCCAGACGCTGCGCGGAATACGTGTTCTTCGGATTCTCGAGCGATGCGATCAACGCCTTCCGGCGAAACGCCGCATCGTTCAGGTACTGCTCTCTTTCAACTGGCTTGCAGCTGGTGAGCGCGGCGAGGACGACCGCCGCGAGACGCTTCAGGTGGCGACCTCGGGCTCGCGGGTCGCTTCGACCGACAACGTGCGCAATTCGCCGTCGACCAGCACGTCGACCTCGACGATGTACATCTGCAGGCGGTAGCGCGCGTCGCTGGCCCAGTGGTAGCCCGGGGCCGACAGCTTGTACGTGGCCTTCACGCCCTGGTTCGAGAGAATGATTCCGTCCCACGCCTGGTACGACTCACCCGACCAGCGGCGCGGCTCGCGCGAGGTGAGCGTGCCGAGCAGCTTGCGCGTCGTCGGCTCGAGCAGGCGCACTTCCTTGATGTCGATCTTCACGTCGTGGGTCGCCGACGAGCCGAACGCGAGCTGCATGCTGGTCTGGCGGCACAGCGTCGCGCAGTTCGAGTCGCCCGTCTGGCACGCACCCGGCGCTTTGGTGAACGCGACGCCCGGTTCATCCGACGGCTTGTTGACGCAGTCATCGGCCAATGTCACCGAAGCCAGAGAGGCGACGACATGGGGACCTCCGCACTTGATGTTCTGCTCTTCGTAGACAGTCAGCGGGCCGCACGCGAGAACCAGAAGGGCCGGCAGGAGCATCAAGTGTTTTGTGTTCATCCCGGGACCCTCCGCAAAGGCCGCACCAGCAAAGAGCGACCCGATTTCAGTGGGTTCGCGCACCGTCCCCCTCAACTTCCTGAGGAAGGTGCCGATGTAGGCGGGCGAAAGCTGTGATCCCCACCTGCGCCGTGGCTAGCTTCCCGCCCCATGAGCCTCGAAGAAGACAGCGCCTCGCTGGGCGCGACACTCGGCGCCACGTTGCGAACTCCCTCGCCTGACCCCACGGGCGCAACGCTTCAGCAGCTTCCCAGCGTGAACACGTACGAGCCCGGAAATCTGCTCGGCCGCGGAGGCATGGGCGAGGTGCGGTTGTGCCGCGACCCGCGCCTGGGCCGAGACATCGCGCTGAAGACGGCGACGACGAAATCCGCGCTCGAGCTCGAACGCTTCGTGCGGGAAGCGCAGGTGCAGGGCCAGCTGCAGCACCCGTCGATTGTCCCCGTGCACGAGCTGGGCGTCGGCGCAGATGGCGTGCCGTTCTTCACGATGAAGCGAATCAAGGGGCTCACGTTGCAGGAAGTGATTCGCCAGGTGCGAACGGGCGAAGGCGATGCGGCGACGCGCTTCAACCGCCACCGCTTGATGTCCG
>JAYUXE010000330.1:0-2143 GCA_043753165.1 Archangiaceae bacterium
CGCTGTGGCCCCTGCCGTCGCGCAAGGTGAAGCTCGGTTGGACGGTGGTCGGTTTGTTCGACGACAACGAAGGCCGGTTTCTCGCCGCCACCGATGGCGCGCAGCTGACGAAGCTGTACGCGAAGCAGCTTCTGCTGGCGAACGGCGGGCACCCCCAGCTGTTCCCTTTCGAGAACAACGATCTTCCGGGCGTGTTCTCGGGCCGCGCACTGAGCCGCATGATCCGATTGCATCGGGTGATTCCGGGTACGCGCATCGCGGTGGTCGGTGAGCCCGTCGAAGCGAAGGCGCTGGCGCAGTTGATCGTGGGCGTGGGCGGCGAAGCGGTCGCGGTGGGCGAAGCGATTCAGGCCGCGCACGGCATGGCGGGCGTGACGTCCATCACCCTGAAGTCGGGGCAACGGCTCGACTGCGACACGGTTGCCATCTGCGGACCTTTGTCACCGAGCTTTGAGCTGGCGCGACAGGGCGGCGCGCGGGTCGGCTGGCGCGAGAAGGATCAGGTGTTCGCCGTGGAAGCAGACGCAGACGGGCGCACGGCGGCGGCCTCCCTGCTCGTGGCCGGCGAAGTGCGGGGGCCCATGGGCGCGGCGGCGGCGGCCGAGACGGGCAGGCGCGCGGCGTTGGCGATGACCGGGGGAGCGCGATGAGCAAGACGCTGTTGTGCCCATGCGAAGACGTCACCACCGACGACGTCGATCACGCGATCGCGAAGGGCTTCTGCGATGTCGAATCGGTGAAGCGGTACACCGGCTTCGGCACGGGCATGTGCCAGGGCAAGCAGTGCCTCGCGGGCGTCGCGGCGGTGTTGCAGGCGAAGGGGAAATTGAAGGGCGAGCAGTTGGTGCCGTTCACGCCGCGGCCTCCACTGTTTCCCACCGAGCTTTCGTTGTGGGCGTCGGCGGGGTTCGACCCGGCGGTGGGCGATGAAGGCGGAGTTCCCGCGGCGCTGAGCTTGTCGCAGCACGCGCTGAGGCCGGAAGGGCCCGTGCCGCAGAAGGCGAAGATCGTGATCATCGGCGGCGGGATCATGGGCCTGGCGCTGGCGCACAACCTGGCGCTGCAGGGCGAGACGGACGTGGTGGTGCTCGAGAAGGGCTACCTGTGCGCGGGCGCCAGCGGCAGAAACGGCGGCGGCGTGCGCATGCAGTGGGGCACGGCGACGAACATCGAGATGGCGAAGCGGAGCATCCATTTGATGAAGGGCTTCGCGCGCGAGATGGGGATTCACATCTGGCTGCGGCAGGGTGGCTACCTGTTCCTGGCGAAGAGCAAGGCGGTGGCCGAACGGCTGGCGCGCAGCGCGACGCTCCACAACAAACACGGGGTGCCGACCGAGATCCTCACGCCAGACGCCGCGCAGCAGATCGTGCCGCAGCTGGATTTGAAGGGCGTGCAGGTGGCGGCGTTCAACAAGGACGACGGCGTCGTCTTTCCATGGCCGTTCATGTGGGGCTACGCACAGAGCTGTCAGAGGAAGGGCATCAAAGTCGAGACGTTCACGCGCGTGACGGGCTTCGAGCAGGCGCAGGGGCGGCTTCGAAAGGTGATTACGGATCGTGGCGAGATCGCGTGCGAGACGGTGGTGGTGGCGTGCGGCGCGTGGAGCCCGAAGGTTGCGGCGCTCGCCGGCGTGAAGCTGCCGAATGAGCCGCACCGCCATGAGATCTGTTCATCCGAGCCGCTGAAGCCGTTTCTCGGCCCGCTCGTCTCGGTGCTCGACTCGGGGCTCTACTTCTCGCAGTCGATGCGGGGCGAGATCGTCGGAGGCATGGGCGACCCTGCCGAGAAACCGCAGCTCGAGCTCGGCTCGTCGATGCGGTTCTTGAGCCGCTATGCGACCGCGATGACCGAGCTGATGCCGGGCCTTGGGCGGCTGAAGATCTTGCGCCAGTGGGCCGGGCCGTACGACGTGACGCCGGACAACTCGCCCATTCTCGGCCGCACGCCCGGGCTGCCGAACCTGCTGCAGATGTCCGGCTTCGTCGGCCACGGCTTCATGATGGCGCCCGCGATGGGAGAGCGCATGGCGAAGTGGATGGCGACCGGCGAGTCCGATGATCTGTTCGAACGCTTCGCCCTCGACCGCTTCACCAACGGCAAGGCCCTTCAGGATCGCGAAGACATGATCATCGGGTGACGT
>JAYUXE010000331.1:0-5219 GCA_043753165.1 Archangiaceae bacterium
GATCTGACTGCGTGGTGCCGTGAACGGCTGGCGGCGTTCAAGGTTCCCAAGGCCTTCATTTCGCTCGAGTCCCTGCCGCGAAATGCGAATGGAAAGGTCGACCGCCGGGCGCTGGCAGCGCTGATCGGCTGACGCAATCGGCGACCGTCGCGTCCGTATTGAAGGCATGGACAACAAGAATTGCCCGTCGTGTCTGCAGTCGATCGATTCCCGCGCGATCAAGTGCTCGCATTGTGGGTCGCGTCAGCCGGACGCTCCGATGATGCACCGCAACGTGCCCGGCCGTTTGGTGGGCGGCGTGTGCGCGGCGCTGGCGATGCAGTTCGGTTGGGACCCGACGGTCATTCGCGTGCTGATGGTCACCAGTGTCGTCGTCACCGGCGCGATGACCTTCTGGGCCTACCTGCTCGTCTGGTTCATGACGCCGTTCGACTCGCACGGAAAGGCGCCGGCCACGCACCTGGTCGACTGGGTCTCCAACCTGTTCGGCCGGCCGTCCAGCCTCCCTTCCACTCGAGCCTGAAAGGCTGGTAAGCGCGCGCCCTTCGCCGCTGGAGGGCGCCGCAATGAAGAATCTCTCGTCCTGGCTGTTCGCTGGTCTGCTCGTGACCGCGTCGCTGCTCTTCACGCAATGCGGCTCGCCCCCCGCCGACGGCTGCAATGCGACCAACTGCTCGATGGGTTGCTGCTCGGGTTCGAAGTGCCAGGCAGGAACCGCAGCCACCGAGTGCGGCAAAGGCGGAGCGACCTGCGGTACCTGTTCCACCGGTCAGGTCTGCAAGGCGCAAGTCTGTTCGGCGAACACGACGGGCACGGGGGGCGGATCAGCGGGGACGGGCGGCGGATCAGCGGGGACGGGTGGCGGATCTGTGGGGACGGGTGGCGGGGTTGGGACGGGCGGCGGTGCTGGTGGTGGCAGCGCGCAGGTCTGCACGACGATCGCGGTCTTCCCGCAGGTGAATGTGGTCGAAGCGATCTACGAAGATGGCCTGGACGGCGGCAACGCGTACCACGGCGGCATCATCACCGACGTCGCCGTCGACGCGTCGCCCGACGGCGGTCACAACGAGCTGTACGTCGAGGTCTACTACTTCGACAACGCGTCGCCTCTCGACGCGGGCCAAATTACCCTGGCCCCGACGACCAACAACAGCTGCGAGTACTGCCTCTACCTGGACACCGCCTGCAACAACCAGCTCGATTGCAGCCCGACCAGCTACCTCGCGCACGGCGGAGCGATCAGCTTCAAGGCGGCGACGAAGAACACCCAGGCCGGGCGATTGACTGCCGCCGCGACCAACCTCAAGTTCGTCGAGTGGGACTTCACCACCGACAAGGCCGTCACCAACGGCAAGTGCGTCACCGTCGGCGCGACCAACCTCGACGTCTCGTGGGTGGGGCCGAACATCTTCCAGGGCGACGGCGGCGCGCCATGATGCCGCCTGTTTCATTCGACCCAGACCTGTAGCGGTTTTCTTGCCGGGCGTCGGCCCGCTGGTACCGTCGTCGTGGGCGAATGGACAACCGGCGAAAGTGGCTTTGGGCGTCGGTGACGATCGCCTTCGTGTTGGCAACGTGGTCGGCAGGAGCTGAGGGTGGCTTCCGCCGGTACCTGTCGTTGTCGACGCAGGTCGAGACGCTGCGCGCGCGGAACAAGGCGACGGCGGACGAGAACGACAAGCTGCTGAAGGAAGTGAACGCGTTGCGCGCAGATCCGAAGGCGATCGAGCGCGCCGCGCGTGAAGAGCTCGGCTTCATCCGATCGGGCGAAGTCGTCATCAACCTGGAGAACAAATGAATCCTTCGCCGGTGATGGCACGCATGCGGCGGGGGCCGGTCTTCTACGGGCCCGGGAAGATCACCCGCGAGGTCGTCCGCGCCGTGCCCGGCATGGCGGTCGTCGTCACGCTCGCACTGCTCGCCCGCGGAGGCTTCGAATCTCTCCGCGCCAGCGGTTGGGCCGAGATCGTCGCCACCGCCTTGCTGCTGCTGGGGGTGGGGGTTTCTGGTTGGCGCCGCGTGCGCCGCAGCAAGTCGGGCGCTCCGAGCACGCTGCGCGATGAGCTCGAGCTCGGTGGCGGGCTGCTCGCCGCCGCCAGCGTCATCGTCTCGCTCGTCGGCCCCGCGCTGTTCCCCATCGTCTACCTGCTGATGGCGTTCCTCGTGACGTTCCTCTCGCGGCCGGCCGGCCTCACGCTGCTCGGCGCCGCGGTGCTGTTCGACGCGCTGCACACGCTGCCCGGAAACATCGGCACCTTCGCCGCCCACACCGGCTTCCTCATCGTCTTCGCGGCGATGTACCACGTGGTCCTTTCGGCCCGGCTCGCCGCAGCGCAGAAGGCCGAAGAAGTGGCAGTGAAGAACCGCATCAAGGAAGTCGAAGAGCGCGCCCGCACCTTCCGCCTCGTCAGCGCGGGCACCCGCGACAGCTTCCCCGGCGTGAAAGATCACGAAAAGTGGCTGGTCGCGTCGGTGAAGGAAATCGAAGGCACGCTCGGAAACGCGCTCGAGATCGCCGAGTGCGCGCTGAAGACCCACTCGGTCGGTGCCTTTTTGCTCAGCGCCGACGAACGTTCGCTGAAGCTTCACGACTGCCGATCGGTTTCCGAAAACGTCCAGCGCGAGAAGTTCTCGGCCGGTGAAGGAATCTTCGGCGCGCTGCTGAAGCGCGGAGTCCCCGTGCGCATGGCTTCGGCTGGCGGCCTCAAAGGCGTCACGCACTACGACGACGGCCCGCAGATCTGCGCACTGCTCGCGGTGCCCATCGTCGAAGCGGGGGGCCTGATGCGCGGCGTGCTCGTCGCCGATCGCCTCGAATACACGCCGTTCACCGAGTCTGACGAACGCCTGATGTGCACGATCGCCGAAGAAGTGCTGCGCGCGATCGAGGTCGAACGGGTGATGGGCTACATCCGCAAGGCGCGCGACGAGAAAGACCGCTTCTTCCGCGCGATCGAAGAGCTGAACCGCGCGGGCTCGCCCGACCAGGTGTTTCTGGCGGTGCTGGAAAGCGCCCGGCAGATCGCTCCGCTCGATTTTTGTGCGGTGACCCTGGTGAACGAGGTGAATGGCCAGCGCAGCCACCGCATCGCCCGGATGACCGGAGTCACCGCGCAGGGCAGGGCGCTGGAAGGCACCACCTTCGACGACAACAACGGGCTGGTGGCGAACGTGGTGCGGTATGGCGCTCCGCTGCCGGGGCGCGAGGTGAGCCAGATGGATCGCCAGGTGATCTTCGACGCCGACACGCAGGTGCGCGGCCTCGCCAGCCTGAAGATCTTCCCGTTGGTCGCCGGCGATCGCATCCTCGGCACGCTGGTCGCCGGTTCCCGCAAGCGCAGCGTGTTCGACGACGAGTCCCTGCGCATGCTCGAGGTGATCGCGATTCAAGCCGCGCAGGCCGTGCTTCGCGCGCAGCTGTACGAGCAGATGGAAAAGATGGCCACGACCGATGGCCTCACCGGGCTGCTCAACCACCGCACGTTCCAGGGCCGCTTCGACGAAGCGCTGGCCGCCGCGCGCCGCTATGGCCGCAAGTGCTCGGTGATGCTCACCGACATCGACCACTTCAAGAGCGTCAACGACACCTACGGCCACCCGATGGGCGACCAGGTGTTGAAGGGCGTGGCGCGCATCATTCGCGAGAAGGCGCGCGACACCGACATCGTGGCCCGCTACGGCGGCGAAGAGTTCGCGATCATCATGCCCGAGTGCGATTCGAAGGCCGCGCTGCAGATCGCCGAACGCATTCGCGAAGCGGTGATGGCCGAAGTGTTCCAGACCGATCAGGGCCCGCTGAAAGTAACGCTGTCGCTGGGCATCGCGACCTACCCCGACGCTTCGCAAGACAAGCAGGCGTTGGTAGACCTGTCGGACCAATGCCTCTACTTTGCGAAGCGCCACGGCCGGAACCAGTCGGTGACCGTGGCCCAGATGCAGCAGGGTCGTAAGCTGCCAGCGTGACGCATTGGGCATTCGAGGACAGCTGACCCTTCTCATCCCCGGCCTGGTGGCCGTGGGAATGGTGTCGCTTGCGTTCCTCGCCGCCGAGCAGCAGCGGCGCGACGAGCAGTTCGACATGCGGCGCCGCAACACGCAGGTGCTCGAGGCGATTGGGGTGACCGCCGCGGTGTCGGTGGCGCAGAACGACATGGCCGCGCTCGACACGCTGGTCGCGCACGTCTTCGAACGGACCCGCGGTGGCGAGCTGACGAAGCTGACCGTCGTCGACAACGAAGGCCGGGTGCTCGCCGACAACGCGCCCGAACGGTTCGGCGCGCTCGAGAAAGATGCGTTCGCCCTTTCGGCGATTTCGGCCGAAGAGCCCGTGTGGCAGCGCGACGGCACGCAGCTGCGCATCGGCGTGCCGGCCAAGTCAGGGCTGCGCTGGGCGACGGTGCTGGCGCAGTACTCGCTGGATCAGGTGAATCAGCAGGTCGAACGCACGCGCGCGCAGTGGCTGGGCTTCGCGCTGGCGCTGTTCGCGGTGATCGCGATGATTCTGTTTCTCGGCATCGAACGCCTGGTGGCTCGGCCGCTGGTGGCGCTGCAGGGCGCAGTGCGGAAGATCAGCGAAGGCTCGTTGAACACGCGGGCGCCGCCGCTGCGCGGGCTCGAGATGCGCGAGCTGTCTGAGATGATCAACAAGATGGCCGTCACGCTGCAGGCCGAGCGCGACAACCTCGAGAAGTCGGTGGCCGACCGCACGCGCGAGCTGCAGGAAGCGAACGCCCGGCTCGAACGCCTCGCGGTGACCGATGGCCTCACCGGTGTCTACAACCACCGCCGGTTTCAAGAAGGCCTGGCGTCCGAGCTGTTGCGTTCCGCGCGCACCGGCCGGCCCGTGAGCGTGCTGATGGCCGACGTCGATCTGTTCAAGAAGGTCAACGACGCGATGGGCCACCCCGCGGGCGACGAGCTGCTGCGGCGGCTGGCGGGCGTCCTCAACAGCGCGCTGCGCGGTACGGACTTGCTGGCGCGCTATGGCGGTGAAGAGTTCGCGGCGTTGTTGCCCGAGACGTCGAAGACCGTGGCCGGGCAGGTGGCCGAACGCATGCGCGCCGCGGTCGAGGCCGAGCTGAACGCTGATGGCCGTTGGACGCAGAAGATCACGATCAGCGTCGGCGTCGCGACGTACCCGGACGACGGCAAGACGGGCGAGCAGGCGTTGAGCGCGGCCGACGAAGCGCTTTACGTGGCGAAGCACCAGGGCCGGAACC
>JAYUXE010000332.1:0-2137 GCA_043753165.1 Archangiaceae bacterium
GTGCGGCACGTAGCCATGCCAGACGTGGTTCGTCACATCGAGCAGCCGGAAGCTGTGCGTCTGCGTGCCGGGGTCGTCGGAATCGAAGAGGACGAGCTCAACGGCGGTGGCGCCTTCACTGTAGAGCGCGAAGTTGACGCCACGGGGGTCGCAGGCAGCTCCGAGCGGGTACGGAACGCCGGGCCAGACTTCGAAGAGGTCAGTCAAGATGGCCTGCCGGTCTACTTCAGTTTTGAAAATGAAAAGGGCCCGCCCTTCACGAATGAAGAAGAGCGAGCCCTCCAGTGAAGCTCTACGGCGAAGACCTCAGCTGAGGTGCTTGCTGACGAGCTTGGTCATCTCGAACATGTTGACGGACTTCTTGCCACCGAACACGGCCTTGAGCTTGTCGTCGGCGTTGATCTGCTTCTTGTCCTTCGCGTCCTGCAGGTTGTGCTTCTTGATGTACGCCCAGACCTTGCTGGTGACTTCCGTGCGGGGCAGCGGCTTCGCGCCGACGATCTCTGCCAGGGTGGACGACGGGGTCATCGGCTTCATGAACGCAGCGTTCGGCTTGCGCTTCGCAGCGGCAGCAGGCTTCTTCACAGCGGCTTTCTTCGCGGCCATTTGTTCGGTCTCCTCCCCCTCAGGGGGACGTTAGCGGTCTCAGACGAGATCCGGGCCGCGGTGAGTAGCAAGGTCTTCCAGTGAAAAACAGCCCCTTCGACGAATTTTTCGAGGGAAACTCGCTGGGAATGCGTCACCTCATCACTGGAGCGAACGGGTTTTTAGGCGCGTGGTTGACGCGCCGGTTGATCGCGCGCGGCGATGAAGTGAGGTGCCTGGTTCGCAGCGGAAGTGACGCATCGGCGCTGGAGAATCTGTCGTGTGAGCGCGCGACGGGCGACGTGACGCAGCGCGAATCGATTGCTGCGGCGCTCGCAAATGTCGACGTCGTGTTTCATCTCGCGGGCATTCGACGCGCGGCGACGCGAGACGATTTCATGAAGGTGAACGCAGAAGGCACGCGGCTCGTCGCGGAAGAAATGGTGAAGGCGGGCACGCGGCGATTGGTGTTGTGCAGCTCGCTCGCCGCAGTGGGCCCTTCTGCCGGCGGCCGGCCGCGCGTCGAGTCGGACCCGCTTGCACCAGAAGAATGGTACGGCGAAAGCAAAGCGGAAGCCGAACGCATCGCGTTTGCATTCGCAGACGAGCTCGAAGTGACGAACTGCCGCCCGAGCCGAATCGTCGGGCCGGGCGACCACGAGAACCTCACGTTCTTCAAGCTGGTGAAGAAGGGAATCGTGTTGAAGCTCGGTGGACCCGAACGCTTGTTGTCGATGGTCGCGGTCGAAGACGTGGTGTCGCTGCTGCTGTTGATGGCAGACAAGCCCGAAGCCATCGGTGAGTCCTTCTTCGCGTCCAGCGACGAGAAGGTGAGCCTCGATGGGCTGATGCGAATGATTGCCGAAGTCCTGAACGTGAAGACGCGGACGATTCACGTGCCGCAGGCCGTTTTGTCGGCGCTCGCTGCCGGAGCCGACGCCGTGTCGCAGCTCACCGGCAAGAAGCTCGCGTTGAATCGCAAGCTCGCACGTCAGCTGCTGGCCCCCGGGTGGACGTGCAGCATCGAGAAGGCCCAGCGGCTGCTGGGCTACCGGCCAGAGGTGACGCTGCGTGAAGCGGCGCAGCGCAGCGCCGATGGGTATCGCGCCGCTGGCTGGCTTTGACCCCAGAAATCGGTTGGGGAGAACGCGCCTCGCTTGTTCTTTGACGCGATTCCTTCGTTGCCGCCGCGGTCAGTTACAGACGAGTAACCTCTTCGCGGCGCCTCGGCCTCGCCCCAAATCCCGGCGCGATCCGCGCTCTCCCCAACCGATCTCTGGGGTTAAATTTTTTCGAACGTCGGGTCTTCGGCGAGCTGGCCGTGCGTCTCGGCGCGGACCTCGGCGTGGAAGGCCTCGTACTCGCGGCGTTCGACGTCGGTGAGCTTGTCGAGCGCGAAGTTCAATTTTGCGCGCGCGCGGATGAGCTGTTTGCGTGCGTCTTCGCCGCGGTTGCGGGCGGCGACGAACGCGGGCGCTTCGCTGCTCTGCACGCCGTCGACCTTGATCGCGTCGAGCTCTTTCTCGCTGTCTTCCTGAATCTTCTCGAGCGC